>JBBRBK010000138.1:0-1586 GCA_038205935.1 Campylobacterales bacterium | reverse complement strand
GATGGCTATAAAAATAAACTATTTGAAATACAAAAAGATCTCGAACGAGAATCTAAAAAAAATCAAAGTCTACTCCTAACTGATGCCTATTGGAGTTCTTACCTTAACGCTACGATGCCGACAATAAGTGGAGATCAATTTGATAGACTTCTGGAAAATTCTAAAAAATATCTCACTTTAAAAAATTATGAAGATATTTCTTATTCATGGGCTCTTCAAAACAATGCAGATGAAAAAAGTCATAAACTTTATATTCAGGTGAGAGATAAGCAATTATGGATGCGTCTTAGTGATGCCATGCTCTTTAATAATCACACAGAAATAGAAAATCTTCTTGATAGTAATCTCCATAATCTATCAAAAAGTGATGCAGTAAAAGCAGCCAAAGATGATGGTCAAATTGCTTTATCACAATCATTGAACTTCAATCTTCTAAATCAAAATAGCTTAAGTGAAAATGCTTACTTAGAGCAGATAGAACTTTCCAAACTCAGAGGTGATGAATTCAATATACAAACATCCTACTATAACCGTGATCCTTTACTTCAAGAAGATGTAAAAATTAATAATAAAAATTATATTGCAAATGGATATGAACTCTCTGAATCACTAAGTTACTTTAACAATAGTTCACTTGATACGACTACTTTAAATGGTTTAAAAACAAATACAGGAGAGGCGGATGTTCAACTCAAAAAGAGATTTAACAAAAATTCTATAGCCTTACATGTAGGGTATAAAGATTTGATAAGAGACTACTCTGCATATGGAATTACTATCAATACGCAACCTATTGCAAACATTGAAGCAAACTTTATACTTGAAAAAAATATGGATACAACAGAGACTACACAAATGGTTGTTGCAGCTAAAAAAGATATGATCGCAGCAGATATAACTTGGACTATTTTAAATTCGACTACTTTAGAATTTTTATATCAAAAAGATTATTTTTCATCACAAGATAATGTCATGTTTGGAAATGGAAATTATGCAAGAATTGCTTTGAATAAACAGTTTAGAAGTACTTATCCAGATATAGGCGCAACTCTTTTTATAGATAATGGTATTTATAATGAAACAGCAAGCACACATGGAATTCTTGATACGGTACAAAATGGAAATTTTAGAGTTTTACCGGAGAATTTTTATAACATTGGAGGAGAATTTCGATATGGAATGAGTGAAAACACCAATTATGCAAGTGTTTGGAAACCCTATTTTTCAATATCTCCTTATTACAGCAGTATCTCAGGCGGTTTAAATTTTGAAGTAAGTGCCGGTTATGGCGGGAAAATTTTTCATCAAGACAATCTTACTATAGGAGCAAGCTACTCCAAAGATACTCTTAACGATAGTATCTTTGAAGTTTTTCTAAAGTATCAACTACTTTATACACATCACTAAAGATTATCTAGCATCTCGCTGGATAGTTTTAGAAATGTACACCGACTTTTAAAAGTGTACGGCTGTTATCTAGATCGATGTTTGATCCACTAAGCTTTGCGTTGGTTGTCCACTGATGTCTGCTTTCTACGCCTACAAAATATTTTGGAGCGATATCATAAGTCAGAGATACACCTGCA
>JBBRBK010000137.1:0-1624 GCA_038205935.1 Campylobacterales bacterium | reverse complement strand
TATCTCGTTATCTACTTGCTTAGTTTTCAATGATCTCAAACTAGTCAAACTCTCGTCTGTCAAGGCCTAAACTTTAGGTCTCATCGTTTGTGGACGGGAATTATAGGAAAATTTGAAATCAATGTCAAGGGGTTTTGGAGGAATTCGGAAAGAATTTGGAATTTGTGGGGGATTTGTAAAAATTTGATATATTCTGATTCATAATCTATGAAATAATATTTTATTTCATAGACATTTAGGCTATCCAACCACCACCAATGAGTTTATCATCATCATAGAAGACTGCCGCTTGCCCTTTTGCTACACCAAAAACTGATTCATGCAAGATCACTTCTGCTCTATTTTCAAAAATCTCTACACTACATGGTACGGCTTTGGTTCTGTATCTTAGTTTTACAGTAGATTCAAATTTACTTCTATCATCAAACATATTCATATCTCGCAAATTTACTTTGTAACATGCAAGATCTTCTTTTTGTCCAACTACAATCTGATTTTTTTCATGATCGATGCTTACTACATAGTGTGGATCATGCGCACCCTTCACTGTAAAACCTTTTCTTTTTCCGATTGTATAATGCATATAGCCTTTATGTTCACCGATAACATTACCATATTGATCTAAAACATCCCCAACTTGATCCACATTGACATAATCTTTTAATATATCAGTATAAGTTGTTTCAACAAAACAGATTTCACTCGACTCAGCCTGTGATGCAAAAGATTCTAACCCTTCTATAGATGCTGCTAGTTTTTTTATATCGCTTTTCTTACGCGACCCCATTGGGAACAGTAATCTAGAAACAATCGACTTATCTATATAGAATAAAAAGTAACTTTGATCTTTTGTATCATCTT
The DNA here is from genome assembly GCA_038205935.1 of Campylobacterales bacterium. Classification (GTDB taxonomy): domain Bacteria; phylum Campylobacterota; class Campylobacteria; order Campylobacterales; family Sulfurimonadaceae; genus Hydrocurvibacter. The sequence continues at coordinate 763 of JBBRBK010000137.1, read as the reverse complement.
CTGCTTGCATCAGATATTTTCCATCATGCTGTATGTAGTGACCTGTCGCAATAAAATCTGCATGAATCGAATCTGCGAATTTTGTCATCTCGCCAAATTTAAGATTTTTATTACATAGTGCACATGGGTTTGGAGTTTCTCCATTTTTGTAAGTTTCTATGAAGGGATTGAAAACTTTTTCTTTAAAGACATCTTCTAAATCTAATATATGAAGTTTAATGCCGACAATATCCGCGGCTTTTTGAGCTCTGGCCTGATGTATTTCATGATAACCAGGTTTTGAGTGAAGACGCATGTACACACCTTCGACCTCATAACCATCCTCTTTTAGAATTAGCGCGGAAACTGTTGAGTCAACTCCGCCACTCATTCCGATCAAAACTTTTTTATTCATCTTATCTCTTTGTATTATAATTAAAATTTATCATAAAATTATAACACTTTAAAAAATAAAGATTCTGAAGTTATGAGATTAAGATTTCAATTTATTTAATCTATCTCTTTTTGTACCTATTGTTGTTATCTGAATTCCAAAGTTTCCATCTACAATCACAACCTCACCCTGCGCAATCACATGATCATCGACTAAAATATCTAAAGGATCATTCGCTAACTGGTTCAGCTCTATAACAGAGCCTATATCCATATTGAGAACATCTTTTAGAAGCATCTTCTTTTTACCGATTCGCACACGAACGGGAAGCTTTACATCCATAATCAATGATATATTTTTCATATCACCATAATCTACAGGTGCCTCTTG
>JBBRBK010000136.1:0-1697 GCA_038205935.1 Campylobacterales bacterium | reverse complement strand
GGTTTCGAAGTTCTATGGTTGTGACTTTTGCGCATACAAAAGATGATTATAAGATATTAAAAGTATTTAGAGTAGTGCTGTTTATGACAGTTTTAGCGGTTTGGGCTTTTATTATTCCCTATCTCAAGCATAAAATCGGTGTTCATATAGACTATTGGTATCTTGTTTTTACTGTTATTTCTTTAGGTTTTAGTGTCTATTATACAAATCTAATCGCCATGTATCGCATGTATAAGACCATTAATTTTGTGACATTTTTAGAACCTGCTTTGATGATAGTCTGGTTTTTAATCGCCTACTTTTTAGCAAGCACAAAAGGTTTGCAACCACTTTTCATCTCTACGATAATGACAGCATTTTGTCTTTCTCTTTACATATATATAGTAAAAATAAGAAATATCAAAAGTATCTCTGTAGAAAAACCAAAACAGCTACATGACACACAGAAATTTTTGAAAAATTCTCTTGTTTCAACCATAGAGTTTGGTTCAGGAATCGTGATGATGTACACAGCGGTACTCTTGATTATGAAGTATTTTACTCTTGATGAGCTTGGAGATTTTCAAGTCGTAGTGAAACCCGTATTTACTTATATGCTAATGCTTTTTGTATTTCCGATCTTTCGTTTTGTTCTGCCTGAACTCTCAAAGCTTTATGGAGAAAAGAAATATAAAGAATTATATAGAATAAAGATGTGGGTTTTTAAATTTGCTTTGAGTGTAGGAACTACTTTTATCGTACTTTCTTTGCTTTTTGCCGATAAAGTTATTTTATACCTTTTTTCAGCAAGCTATGAAGAATCAGCGCTTATGGTAATTCACATCTCATTTTTCTTTGTTTTCGTGATTTTAAATGCTTATCAGATTGCATTTATCAAAGCAAGTGGCGATTTCTTATCGGCACTCTTTATTCGTTTGTGGGGCATCGCTTCTTTTGTTGCGCTATTTTATATGATATATATGTTCTATTCAAAAAATATTATCTCTGTTATTGTCGCGCTTATTGGAAGTTATATATTTATGTTTTTAATCTCTTTATATCAAGAAAGAAAAATCTTAGGAAGATTTAAAGATTAGATTTTCATCTAATCTTCGTGTGTTAAATAGATCCAAAACTCTTTATGAGTTTTGCCCTGATTTAAAAAGTAGAATTGGAGTATCGCAACTCTGTAGAGTGTGATAACCATTTTGATATAAGGTAGAAAAAGAGAAAATGCAACGAAAGAGGATTGTCCTTTTTCGCCTTTACTATCTATCATCTCATCCATACCTATATTTTTACTCAAGTAAACTCCAAAAAGTATGGAAAAAACAAAATTGAGCACTACTCCAAATAAAAGATAGGCTACTAAATCTTGTTCAAATATTCCTGCTATCATACTAAATACTTATTTATAGTTTTTGATAGCATCTTCAAGGATTTTTGTTGCACTTGCTTTATCTTCAAAACCTTTCACTTTTACCCATTTGTTTGGCTCAAGCATTTTGTATGTTTCAAAGAAATTTTTGATTTTTGCCAAAGTATGTTTTGGGATATCTCCAAGATCTTGAATCTCATCAAAAGTAGGATCGACTTTAGAAACAGGAACGGCTAAAAGTTTTTCATCTATTCCGCTCTCATCTTCCATGATCAAAACACCGACTAAACGACAGTTAACAACACAACCAGCTTGCATAGGGTACTCAGCTAGAACTAAA
>JBBRBK010000135.1:0-1810 GCA_038205935.1 Campylobacterales bacterium | reverse complement strand
CATTTGAATTTAAACTTTTAAAAAATTATTGTACAGATGTGGGCGTAATAAAATAAGTTTTTACTACGCCAAGCTTGTTTACTTTGATTTTTTCGCAGACATTTTTATATAAATATGCAAGATCTCTAATGCTGCCGGAGTCATTCCGCTTATTTGCAATGCGGCTTGTAAAGTTGGTGGATTGAAACGATTTAGCTTTTCAACAATCTCTTTTGAAAGTCCACTCACAGAAGCAAAATCAAACCCTTCTGGAATTGCCACCAATAGGTATTTTTTCATCTTTTCGATCTCTTGACTTTGCTTGTCGACATATCTTGAGTATTTTGCTTCTACCAAGATTTCCTCTTTGATATAATCATCAAATTTGCTAAGTTCTGGAACGAGTGCAACCATTTTTTCTATCGTAAAGCTCTTTCTCGCCACCAACTGCTCTGCCAAGATTGTATCATTCACTTTTTCTTCATCGATGCTCTCAAGAAAAGTTATAAACTCTTTGTTTGGAGTAAATTTTGTGTTTTGAAGTAGTTCCATACCCTCAGCGATCTGCGCTTTTTTAAGGATCACTTTTTTGTATGATTCTTCATCTATAAGTCCAAGCTCAAATCCATAACCGCTGAGTCTTACATCTGCTGATTCTTCACGTAAAAGCAGGCGATATTCGGCTCGAGAAGTAAACATTCTATATGGTTCTTTCGTTCCTTTTGTAACCAAGTCATCTATCAAAACACCGATGTACGCTTCATCACGGCGAAGTACTAAAGGCTCTTTTCCTTGGAGTGAAAGAGAAGCATTTATCCCAGCCATAAGCCCTTGTGCCGCTGCTTCTTCATACCCTGTCGTGCCATTTATCTGACCAGCGAGATAAAGATTTTTAACTTTTTTTGTCTCTAACGAATGTTTGAGCTCAGTCGGATCAACATAATCATACTCTATCGCATAGCCATAACGCACGATGCGCGCATTTTCCATCCCTTTTACAGAGTGAATCATCTGCTCTTGAACATCCACGGGAAGCGAAGTACTCATCCCGTTGATGTAACATTCGGTATTGTCACCCGTTTGTGGTTCTATGAAAAGATGATGCTGATCTTTGTCGCGAAAACGGTTGACTTTATCTTCGATACTTGGGCAATATCTCGGTCCAACACCCTCAATCTGTCCCGTAAAAAGTGGAGCGCGATGAAAATTGCCCTCGATGATAGAGTGCGTATCAACATTTGTGTAAGTGATATAACATGGAAGCTGTTTTTTAGTACGTGCAAACTCCGCGCGATCTGTTCTAAAGCTAAAAGGTGTTGGCAAAACATCGCCGTCTTGAATCTCCATAACACTCAGATCAATGCTTGAAGTATCGATTCTCGCGCACGTTCCAGTCTTTAGACGCCCGACTCTCAGACCCTTACATGTAAGCGATTCTGAGAGATTTTCTGCACTAAATTCACCAAAACGTCCAGCTGATTTTTTATACTCGCCTATATGAATAACACCTTTTAAAAATGTTCCTGTTGTGAGGATGACACGCGATGCTTTATACTCGTGCATAAGGTCAGTTTTTACGCCGATAACGGTGTCGCCATCAAAGATAAGTGCATCAGCCGTTTCTTGTTTGAGGGAGAGATTTGGAGTTGTTAATATAGTATTTCGGGCGATGATACGATACTTGTCCATATCTATCTGAGCGCGAGTTCCACGAACTGCTGGACCTTTTGTCTGGTTGAGTATTCGAAACTGTATTCCAGCTTCATCAGTGATAAGTCCCATCTCTCCACCAAGTGCGTCAAGCTCTTTAACAAGATGCCCTTTGGCAAGT
>JBBRBK010000134.1:0-2036 GCA_038205935.1 Campylobacterales bacterium | reverse complement strand
CATGATGAGTTTTTAGAACTTTTGCAGCGTATTCAAAGCTCTCCAAAAGCGGAGTTTATGCCTCTGTTTGCTCAGATGATAGAGCATACAAAAGAGCATTTTGCTTTTGAAGAGGAAATCATGAATGCCAATGCTTTTTACGCGAAGCAGGAGCATTTTGACGAGCATAGAACTCTGCTTGGAGAGATGGAGTATTTTTATGAAAAAGCACACAAATTTCCGATGTTTGGGAAATCCTACATCAATGATTATGCCCTTGATAAATTTAAACGCCATATTATCAACATAGATTCTCAGCTTGCGATGTTTTTAAAAGACAAAAAAATAGAGTTATGAACTTTTCAGTATCTATTATTATTCTAGTCCAATAATTGCATATTATAAAATAATATACTATTTAATTAACAAGGTTTTTACTTTGAACTTTTTACTTTTATGGACGTAAAAAAGGAGCGAGTATGTCAGCCTATCATCTTGAATATCTCAGCCGTGTGAACTACCTTCTTTCTATGGAAGATATTAAAGATGCAAGAACACTCAAATTTGCCAATATGTCTTTAAAGTGGTGGGACAAAGAGTTTGGATGGTACACCAAAGGGTGTATCGCACTTTGTAGTGATGAAAATATCCATTTGAGTTATATCTTTTTTAAGATAGACAAACACAATGAATATATCACAGTGCATAATATCTTTACTCAAAACTCCATGCGTAGAAACGGCTATGCTCAGGAGCTTTTGAAGATGGTTTTTGCTTTTGCACTTGGCTTACATGTAAAGCGTTTTAAACTGACATCCATCTCAAATTCACTTGATTTTTACCTCTCAATGGGCTTTATATATTGGGGAGTCAACAGTGTGGGAGATTATTATTGTGATCTTCCCCTTCCCTTTGATGGACTGGGTGGTGTTGCATTTATGATAGAGAACTCGGATGCCATTACGCTCATCGGCAGAAAGCTTGAGAAGATCCATACTAAAGTTATGGATAACAATATCCATCTCAGTGACCCTCAAAATGTCATCTATAAAAATGACCTGATAAAAATGGGGAAAAGCTATATGCTCGAGGAACTATTATATGAAAAAGGAGAAAAAAAAGCATGACTGAAACTTCGCTGCAATGGATGAATGCAAACGGGTATGATTTAGAAAATATAAACCTTCAAGGAAACTACGGAAACACGGCGCTTATGAAAGCCGCACGTGAGGGAAATGACAAAATTGTCGCAGAACTATTAGATGCAAAAGCGGATATCGGCATAAAAAATGTTGACGGAAATACGGCGCTTTGGCTTGCGTGTTTTGGAGAGAATCCAAAAGTCGTAGAACTGCTTATAAATGCAGGAATAGAAATAAACACTCAAAATGTAAATGGAGTAACATCTCTTATGTACGCTGCTTCGAGTGGAAAAGAGAGTATGGTTAAGATGCTTCTTGACGCGGGCGCGGATGTCAGTATCAAAAATCCAGATGATTTTACAGCGCTGGACCTCGCTGCTAATTTTAAGTTTGTAATTTTGTTGCGGGGTTTATAACTAAATATCAGCACAAAAACTCTTTCTTTTTTTAGATATAAACGACTCTTTTTAAGCCCATACAATATCTTCTATAAGATCTGTCGCCGCTTGCATGCAGTCAAACTCTTCATTAAAAACAAGTTCATCTCCCTCACATTCATCAAAATGGTGCATGTAGTGATTAAACCCAAAATCTTCAAACTCTATGATATCGCTGTGTAACATGATAAATCCTTTTTTTGGCTCTTGGCCGTATTTAAAAGAGTAGTTACATATTGTGTTCCCTCAAAAAATCGCCAATCTATGCAATTTTCATACTAAAAATACAAAAGTGCGACAATTTTGTCATTCTTCTCCTCTTCGCATCATAATTGCATATAGGCTTACATGTAAAGTGCCCTTTGGGTACAAGTAAAAGGAAAAGTATGAACCCTCAAAGTGTAAAAAGATCACTCACCCATCTATGTAGAAAAAAAGTACCTGTTTTCTTATGGGGACCTCCAGGAATAGGCAAATC
>JBBRBK010000133.1:0-2053 GCA_038205935.1 Campylobacterales bacterium | reverse complement strand
CCTCTTTAGAAGTAAATATGCGATGTGCAACAATTTATTTCTATCTTCTCTTGAGCGTCTTAGATTTGATAAAGTAACCTTTGTTCCTTTAGAAAGTTCCAAAGAGAGGGCATAAGCATTCTCCTCAGTAATTTCAAGTTCAAAATAATCAGGATTAACTCCTGTAATAGAGTGAAGCATATTGACAATAAGAACTGCCCACTCTTCATCTTTTTTTCGGATCTCTTGGATGAAAATTTCTGTCAGAGGTTGTGCTAAGTAGTTATACGTTGTATCTGCTAAGATTTGCTCTAGTATATAGATTCTATCAATTTTTGCGGCTTGAAAGATGTTGATTCCATCTAAAGAATTTTCTCGTGCTATGGTATAGATGGCTGGATTTAAAACTTTTGCTTTATTGAGTATGGTGAGATTTAGAAGGTCATCTTTTGTTGCGGCGATGATACATTCAGTAGACATAATTCCAAGCTCAAGAAGTTTTGCAACATCTTCTTCATCTCCAAAGATTGTTGTATCTTTTCGCTTTTTATACTCTTCAGAATTGATATCGTAAAATATATAATCAATACCAGCTTTTTTTAAGCCCTCTTCTATCGCGGTGCCCATACGTCCCTGTCCGCAGATGATATATTTTCCATGTGGGAGTAAATCTCTGTTTCGAAGATTGAGTGCATGTCCATAGATCCACATCTCCAAAAGCCAGATATGTGGCGCTGTAATACTATAAAACATTCTTTTTGAAATGATCTCAAAAGGGTTTTGAATGTGCTCTAAACCAATAGATTTGAAATACTCAAGGTGCTGTGGAGAACTTGCTTTTACGATGACATCGACTTTTTTATTTAAGAGTCTGCATATTGTCGCTATCTCCGTGTTTTTTGAATCATTTTCAAATAAGGAGATAACACCAAAACAGTTTTTTTGATGGATGCCAGCAATTTGAAGCATCTTTTGATTGCTAGCTTCTCCTACAAATGCTGGAACATTTGGATAAAAGTTTTCTAAGATCAACTCTTCTATTTTTTCTTCACTTCGATCTAAAACAACAATACGAAACTCATTTTTATTGACTCTGTTGATGATACTTTTTGTAATACTGTTATATCCAAGGATGATATAAAAAGGATCAACTAGTCCTAAAATCTCTCTTCTAAAACTGTTTCTGTTTATTGCTTTTCTCAGTGTCTCATCTTGAATCAAAGAGATAATCGTACCGATACCGTAAAGCCATCCGATAACAGTGACGTAAATAGATGCGCTTACCCACATTCTCTGAGGATAAGTAAAGGCGTAGGGAGTTTCTCCAAATCCGATTGTGCTTGCTGTATAGCTTACAAAATAAAAAGAATCAAAAAAGGTCATATGATACACATGTCCAGAATTATCTGCACCGGGAATAAGCATAAGACCTAAAATCGAGATGGAAAAAGTAACAATAATGACGAGAAAAGGAATCCTTAAACGTTTAAGGACAATCCAGATTATTTGGTCATTCATAAGAACTTTCTATCTTTTTGATTTGATAGTATCACCGACAAAAAGGATGACTGAAACGATATTGGCAAGTAAAGCACCGCCTGAAAGAGAGACGATAGCCGTAGTTGACTCTACATTGAGCCCTCCAAGGACATAGACTGCAAAAGCCCAGACAGTAGCAGATGCAATAAGTTGAATATCAGCAACAAGACTCGTCGCCAAAAGAACAGCTCCTAGCTGTGTCTTGTCTCCAAGTTTTAAAATAGTTGCAATAATATTAATGATGATAGCTGCAAAAAGTTCAAATGCACTGTGCTGTTCTATAACAGTAAGGTCACCGATGAAAAATCCGAAGTTTATCGTCATCGCTAAAATAAAGAAAAATCCTGAGACTATTTTGTCCATACTCATACTGCATCACCTTAATTTTTTTATAGAATTGTACTAAAGTTTGCAGTCAAATCTACTGAACTAGAGCTTTTTTTAACGTTTACCCTTCTATTCTTGAGTATAATTGTCAAAAAAAATGGAAGATACACTATGTTTGAAGATGTAAAAATGCCAGAGGGGATGAACC
>JBBRBK010000132.1:0-2183 GCA_038205935.1 Campylobacterales bacterium | reverse complement strand
GTGTAAACGGGTTAAACTCTGTAATAGTTTCAGTCATAATTATTTTCCTTAATTTTGTAAATACAGCCTCGGAAGTAATTCCGAGACTTACGCTAACGCTATGTTTTGCTCAGCGCAAAGCTCGCGCGACTCGTCGCTTATTCTGCTGCCCAACGCTCTAAGCGCGGATCATTTTCTGTTTGAATATTCATTATTTTTTTTACCCATGGCGGAGGATTGCCGTTTATCATCGCAATTAACTCTTTAAGTACATCCTCGATTGCACGAGGTTCTTGTACTTTCATAGGGTTGATTCCTGCACGAATCACTTTTGCCGCTGCTGTCCCACCGATAGACTCGCAGTACATGATGTTTATTCCTGCAAGTGCACGCACTTTGAAATCTGTCTTATCATCACTATCAATATCTGAAGTATCTGTCTGGATCACTTCACTCATCAAAAATCCATCTTTAGAAACTTTATAAACAACGAACTCTTTTGCACCGCCGAAATGCGCATTGATAGTCTGCATATCTTTTGTAGCAAATGCTACTTTAATAGCATTATCCAACTCCCCATTACCCTCAACTGTAATTTTTGTACTCTCACTCATAACATTTCCTTTGTGATTGATTTTAAAAATTTATCCGTGATGTTTGACTTCACGTAGTTTGTTTGCAACTTCAAATAGAAAATATGTACTTCCCTCATAAAGCTGATCGTTTTTAAGCTGATTGCCAAGCTCTTCATAATTTGGAAATCCTCTTAATACTAAAGCCGTATGTTTTTCTTGTAAGTGCAAGATTCGTTCTGCATGAAAATTGCTGATAACAAGATCTGCATTTTCAAAATAAGGTCTTGCATCTTCAAGGTCTCCTACAAAGATATTTTCTGCTTTAATCTCTTTCAGCACGCTCGAGTAAACAGTCGATACAACCGCGTGTATCGTGCCTCCTACGCTTTGTAAAAGCTCACACATGCCCACGCACATGTCAGGTTCTCCCGTCACTACAAAACTTGATGAGCCTATCAAGAAATGCGAATCTAGCATCGCATCTTGGAGTCTGCCTCTCCAACGTTTTACTGATGAAGTAGGTTCACTCTGTCTAATTTTTATCAAAGATGCGACAAAATTGTCGTTTGCTTCAAGTCCCATGAGATGATTAAAATGTAGATGTGTAATATTTTGATTTTTTTGTAGAAGTGCCTCGGCAGCTATTTTCATAGAACTGCCAATGCTTATCACTGTCTGCGAGTCACCAAGATTTGCGATATCTTCTATGCTGATATTTCCCGTGCCGAGTTTTCCCTGCCCTTCGCTCAAATAACCATCAAGAGAGGTTGAGAGATCAGGCAGAGCTAAAGTCTCAAATCCAAAACTCTCACACATAGCTTTTATCTTTTCAACCTCAATAGGCTGCATACTCACATGTGGTAAAAACAGAAGTTTATTTGGCTTGATCTCGTTACATGTCAGGGTATGTTGAGTGATCAAAGCCTTACATGTAAGCGCCCAGCCACTCTCCATTCCACCCTCAAAATCAGGAGTGTTCACATAACAGTATGGAATCTCAATATGCATACCAACACTACGCACATCATCCCCTTTTGTCTCGGTAAGTCCTGTCGTATGAAGCCCAATGATTTCAGGTTTGAGCGTTGTATTTTTCTTCGTAATGTTTTCTATCGCCATTAGTATCGAATAATCTCCACCATCCAAAACAGCAGTAATATCACTCACAGAAGTGTTGTACATCGCTATAGGTTCATTAAAATGGCGGGTATAAAAGACCTTCGTGTAAGAAGCACACCCTTGAGAAGCATGCATAAGTGGAAGACAGTTTTTGATTCCCATAAATGCGAGTGCCGCGCCCATAGGCTGCGAATGCTTGATAGGATTTACCTGAAGCGGTTTATGCTCATGTTTACTAAGTTCTATCTTTTGAGCTTCCATTATCCTACCTCCCACGGTGCTTTTTTAGATACATTTGCAAAGACTGGATTGTTAAAGGCGTGTTTGAGATCTTCTGCGAGATTGAGTAGTCCGTTGTATCCGCCGTAACTTACTTTTTTCTCTTGATTGACGTCGATAAAAGAGATCTTTTTCTTGATGGCGGTGTAGAGACTTCGCCCACCTGCAAGTAAAATATGTGCGCCACGTTCATCGATGATTTTTGACTGCTCTGATGCTGGAGCTTTCATG
>JBBRBK010000131.1:0-2313 GCA_038205935.1 Campylobacterales bacterium | reverse complement strand
TAACGCTTCAGCCATGATAGAACGGCAACTGTTACCTGTACAAAGTATAAGAACATTTTTCATAATTTACAATCTCCATTTTTAGATAGTTGAATAAGATTAGAGCATATAAGCTCAAAGAATATATTTTTACAGGTTATGAACAACTTCCGCCAGTAGACCATTTACCATTAGCAGAAAAACTTGGTTGACAGCATCCAACTCCTCCTGTGAAATGATCCCCGCCAAACACTTCTATCTGCTCAGAAGTATGATAGTTTTCCCAAATAACATGCTGAGGATCTTCGATCCAGTATTTTTTACTTTGCGCGTAGCAACATTGTGCTTCTTCTTGTTTTTCACCGAGAATATCTGCGTCTTTGAGTCTATTTTCTATCACTTCAAGCGCATCATCACTCTCTACTTGAATCCCTAAATGATTCAATCCAAGTTCTGCACGCCCAGAAGAGATTGCAAAATTGATATAAGGATCATCTAATATCCATTGTAAATAATCGTCTTTTATTTTTGTAGGCTCGCTGCCAAATAATGCAGTATAAAAATGACGGCTTTCTTGAAGACTTCCAACGCTGATATGTATATGTAAACGTTTCATTATTTATTCCTTTTTGAGGATTATAACAGTTTAATTATAATATATCAAGATATATTGATTTACAAGATCATAGAATCACTATAAAAATGATCCTGAGAGTTATTATGCTCTATAACTCTTCATAACTGCTAAGTTTTGCTTTTTTGGCAAGTTCTGAAACGGTACTTGTAACCTCATTTGAAGCAATATGATAATGAGTATGTAACTTTTGAAGTGAAACATCGATCTTTTCAATCAGTTTTTCGCTGAGTTCATCTACTTTTACTTTCATCACTTCTATCTGTTCTTTTTCTGTACTTGTGAGTAAAGTGGCTAAGTCACCAAGTTCTTGATGCGCAGCTTGATAATCAGCTTTGATAGACTGAATCTCGCTTATAAGATTTTTTATCGGCTCATAAATCATAGTAAGTGAGCGACTGCTATCTACAAGGGTTTTCATATTGTTTGAAGAAAGGATGATCTGTTTCATCAACATCTCACTTTTAGAACGAGCATTGGAGAGTATATTTTCTCCCTCAGAGAGGGAAGTTGAAACACTTTCGCTTTGTGCGCGCAAAGTATTGAGCTGTTTTTGAAACTCTAAGATAACACCTGAAAGTTCCCCCAGTGTTGCTTCGATGATCTTTTCAGCTACATCTTTGGAGATTGATTTAAGCAGATTTATCTCATGTTTGACATCAGCTATCTCATCTTTGATATCACATCTATTCTCATTGGCTTGATCAAACGCTTTTTTAATTCGATTGAAATGGTCTTGCTCTGAAATACGAAGAATATCGATATGATTATGCATTATCTGATCTAACTCAGGCAGTTGTTGCAGTGTTTTGAGTATTTCATTTTCCTGATGCATGAGAGATTCAAACTGATGTATGAACTTCTCCTGATTGGCTTGTATAAGCTTTTGAGCTAAGAGATCGTTTTTGATATCTTCTCTTATACCAAAAAGCGATTGCTGCTCGTCATCTCGCATCTGCGCAATTTTGTCTTCGAGCATTCCGATATACTCTTTCATCTGAGAGATTTTAGAAGCCATGGCAGATGAAAATTCCCTTTGAAACTGTTCTTCCTCATTTTTTTGTGCTTGGTGTAAAATATTCATTATCACATAAAGTAAAAGTGAAACGAGTAAAGAGGATGAGGATTCTTTTAGTACAAGAGTAAGTGTATCTGACTCAAAATAGAGAATAAAGTGCACAAGTGCGAAGATGGCCCCGATACCGAGAATCAAAGGAGAATAATTAATTTTATTTGGACGTTTTAAGATCATAATCTGTCTTAAAAAGAAAAATCCCATTAAAACGTAGGAAATGATCAAATCAGGTTCAAACATAGCGTCTCCACTTTTTTAAAAACTATTCTACCTGATTTTTCACGATATTGACGATATGAAGTGGATGCTTGGCTATGAAATCTGCTTCTCCCTCAGCACTAAATCCCCACGTGGTAAATATAGATGAGATATCGATCTTACGCGCGGCTTCGATATCTTTGGAGTTATCTCCGACCATCCACGTTTTATTTGCAGTGGGCTTAAAATCATATTTTTCAAGGATCATTTTTAGCATCTTAGGATCTGGCTTTGAAGCTTTTGCTGTATCTGCGCCAATAATTGTGTCAAAGAGATCGCTTACATGTAAGTGTTTCAACATTCTTTTTGCAAAGATCGTCGGCAGTGCATCCATGTACTTTCCATTCTCAAAATGGATAACTCCGCA
>JBBRBK010000130.1:0-2358 GCA_038205935.1 Campylobacterales bacterium | reverse complement strand
CCAAGAGATTATTCTTGGTATTGGTGGAGTGAAAATATTAGAAGCATTAGGGAGAAAAACAGATATCTATCATATGAACGAGGGACATGCTCTTCCGCTTGTATATGAGTTAACTAAATCTTATCCTGAAATGGAAAGCTTAAGGCAACATGTTGTTTTTACGACTCATACACCAGAAGCTTCTGGAAACGAAACTCATGATATTAATTTTTTACATGAAATGGGCTTTTTTAATGGGCTTGATCTAAAACATGCGCGTACTTTGAGTGGATATGAGCATAGCGATGATTTTAGTTTGACCGTTGGAGCGCTACGAGCTTCTAAAATAGCGAATGCAGTTTCAAAGATTCATGGAAAAGTATCCAATGAAATGTGGCACCATGTAAGTAATAAATGCGAGATTATCTCAATCACAAATGCTCAAAATAAAAAGTACTGGACAGATAAAACATTGATCCGAGCACTTGATGAGCATGAAGATTATGAGCTGGTTGCTAGAAAAAAACACCTGAAAAAAGTTCTTTTTGATGAAGTGGCGGATCAGACAGGAAAGATGTTTGATCCAGAAGTTTTCACCATTGTCTGGGCAAGAAGATTTGCTGAATATAAACGTCCAGGACTCTTAAAATATGATTATGAGAGATTTATAAAGTTAATTGCAAATACGCAGATGCCAGTTCAAATTATTTGGGCTGGAAAGCCCTATCCAACAGATCACGGTGCGGTAGATATGTTTAATGAGCTCATTCATATTAGTCGTCAATATTCAAATATTGCCGTGCTTATCGGTTACGAACTTTCTCTCTCAAAACTTCTAAAACAGGGAAGTGATCTTTGGCTGAACACTCCAAGACTCACCCGTGAAGCAAGCGGAACAAGTGGTATGACTGCGAGCATGAATGGTTCTGTTCATTTTTCTATCAATGACGGATGGCATCCGGAGTTTGCACGAGATGGAAAAAATGCTTTTACGATTCCAGAACTTGATCATAATATGAGTATTTTAGAGCAAGACAGACTCGATAATAAAAATATGATGGATATTTTGGAAAATACGATTTTGCCTATCTACTATACAAATCAGCATAAATGGACCCGTATCATGAAAAATGCGATGACTGAGATAGAGATAGAGTTTGATTCTAGTCGCATGGTAAAAGAGTATTTTGAACTTATGTACAATTACAAGGCATAAAATGACTTCAAATATTAAATATATGAGCGGCGTGAAGAGTTTAAAAGATATTGATGTATATGGTAAACGTATTTTGATACGAGTAGATTTTAATGTCCCACTTGATTCGCATGGCAATATTTCTGATGATCGCCGCATTAAAGCAGCCTTACCGACGATCAACTACTGTATAGATCATAATGCCTGTTCTATCACTTTAGTATCGCATCTTGGACGTCCAAAAGGTGCTTATGAAGAAAAATATTCACTCAAACATATCCAAAAAAGGCTTGAGCGATTGCTTGATAAGAGAGTCGAATTTATTGATGATTTTGAATCTTCAAAGAGTGAGATTGCTACGTGCTCTAAAGAGAGAGTTTTTTTACTTGAAAATATCCGCTTTCACGAAGGTGAAAAGAAAAATGACAAAGAGTTCTCAAAAAAACTCGCTTCTATCTGTGATGTTTATGTGAATGATGCTTTTGGAACAAGTCACAGAGAAGACTCTTCTACTTTTGGAATCACAGAATTTGTGGATGTAAAAGTAGCAGGATTTTTGATGATGAAGGAGATAGAAGCATTTTCAAAAGCACTCGAAGAGCCTGTGCGTCCCATAGCTTTGGTTGTTGGTGGAGCAAAGATCTCTTCAAAAATCACACTTTTGGAATCAGTGTTACTAAAAGTAGACAAACTTATCATCGGCGGAGCCATGAGTAATACATTTTTAAAAGCTTTGGGTTATGATATGAAAGACTCTTTATATGAGGAAGAATATGTGGCAACTGCCTTACATGTAATGACTGGGGCACGTGAAAAAGGAGTAAAAATTTATCTTCCTGTTGATCTTGTTATTACGGACTCTGTAGAGACGCCAGTGGATGTAAAAGTGGTACCATCACAAGATGTACTAGATGGATTTAAAGCTGTGGATATCGGGCCGGCAACTGTGAAACTTTTTAGTGAAGCAGTAGAAATGTCAAACACCATCATCTGGAATGGTCCGATGGGCATCTATGAGCAAGATAAGTTTTCAAAAGGCACTTTCAAACTAGCAACGGCGATAGCTGACTGTTATGCTTACACAATCGTCGGTGGTGGTGACACGGCTGACGCTGTCGAGAGATGTGGCGAGGCAAGTAATTTTAGCTTTATCTCAACAGGAGGCGGAGCGAGTTTGGAACTTT
>JBBRBK010000129.1:0-2624 GCA_038205935.1 Campylobacterales bacterium | reverse complement strand
AGATGCTTGCTCGAATTAGTTGGGTATATGCGACGTTTATAATCTTTACAGGTATGACCTTGATGATAGCAATCTTCAAGCTTGTACCAAAACCAAAAGCGCAAAAAATAGCTTCAAAATTTATACAACTTCTTACTTTTTGGTCATATAAAAAGATAGGGATAGAAGATCCACAAACCCAGATGTTTTTAATCAATCATCAAAGTGATCTTGACATCGGTGTTGTGGAACTCTTAACTGATCGTAATCTTGCATGGGTAGCAAAAAAAGAGCTCTTTGATATTCCATTTTTTGGACTTACTTTACGTTTACCAAATGATATTCCCATAGAGCGAGAAAGTAAAAGCGCTCTTGTCAAACTCCTTAAAGCAAGTAAAGAGAGACTCGATGAGGGAAGAGTAATAACCATTTTTCCAGAGGGCACAAGAAGTACAACAGGAAAGATGCTTCCTTTTAAACCAGGGGCAAAACTTGTAGCGGACAAATATGCATTGCGTGTTCAGCCTGTTGTTTTGATCGCTACTGCTTCATGCTACAACATAAAAAAGTATTATTACAGACCTCGTAAGATAAAAGCGATATTTTTAGATTCTTTTATTGCTGATAAAAGTGACAAAGATTGGATGAATAATATAAGAATTACAATGCAAAAGGTGTATGATGATGAGCTGGCAAACAATACTAGCAATAGGTAGCGGCGGTTTTATAGGCGCTGTACTTCGCTCTTACGTCAATGGTCTTATCTCTCAAAGAGTTCCTCATGAGCTTCCTTTTGGAACTCTCGGTGTCAATCTAGCTGGTAGTTTTATAATGGGGATACTCATCGCCTACTTTATGTACACAAGCTTTTTTTCCTTACATGTAAAGAGTTTTCTCACAACAGGAATCCTCGGTGCTTTTACAACTTATTCCACTTTTGCTATTGAGAGTTTCTTTCTTCTTGAGAGTGGAAGCATAGGTTTAGCACTTATCAATATGGGACTTAATCTTTTTGGAACTGTTTTGATGGCAGGCGGTGGATTTTACTTAGCAAAGTTTGTAATAGCTCCTCTGCCTTAGCCGATTGTTATAACCTCATCACTGCACCACGATGCAAGATCAGTATCATGTGTAATAAGAAGCATTCCAAACTCATCTAAGTGCCCTAAAAGCATCTTCATAACTTCGAGCTGAATGATATTATCGAGTGCGGATGTCGGTTCATCCAAAAGAAGAAGTTTCGGCTTCATAAGCAATGCTCTAACAATGGATGCACGTTGCAATTGTCCACCTGAAAGTTCATGCGGCAATTTCTCTAAAAGTACATAATCCAAATCCATACTCTTTAAATATTTGTCTATCTCACGAGTATCTGCCACATCTTTTATCTGATCGATAATTCTAAAACTAGGATGAAAAGAGCTGTATGGATCTTGAAAAACTTGTGAAACATCCTTACATGTAAGAGTTCCAGAAGTTGGTTTGAGATTGCCGAGAATAAGTTCAAAGAGAGTAGATTTCCCTACTCCACTTTCTCCTACAATCGATTTAATCTCGCCTACATGTAAAGAGAGATTAAAATCTTTATAGAGTAGTTTCTTTTTATTGTAACCAAAACTCAAATCCTTTACATGTAAGACTTTTTCGCTCAACGTATCTGACCAGAACCATATATTTTGTATTTGTAAGTTGTAAGTCCCTCAATTCCCATTGGACCGCGGGCGTGAAGTTTGTTTGTACTAATTCCTACCTCCGCGCCAAAGCCAAAAGAACCTCCATCGGTAAAACGAGTAGATGCGTTAAGATACACAGCCGCAGCATCAACAGCATTTAAAAACTTCTCAGCCGTTGTGACATTTTGAGTGATGATTGCTTCAGAATGTCCTGAACCAAATCTTGCGATATGTTCAATAGCTCCATCAACGCCATCGACAATTTTAATGTTGAGGATATTCGCTAAATATTCTGTATCAAAATCTTCATCGCTCGCATGTGCAATAGTGATAATCTCTTGCGTAGATGCACAACCCTTCAGTGATGTTCCCGCCTTATCAAAAGCCTCTTTGAGCTTTGGAAGAGTCTCTTTTGCTATTACTTTATCTACAAGCAAAGTTTCCATTGCATTACAAACACCAGGACGAGACACTTTGGCATTGATGGCAATTTTAATCGCATCTTTTATGTTTGCATCGACATCAATATAGGTATGACACTGCCCTTTATCGTGTTTGACAACTGGAACTGTCGCATTCTCACTCACATAACGGATCAGACCTTCTCCACCACGCGGGATGATAGATCGACATATTTATCCATTTTAATGAGTTTAGCAACGCCCTCACGTGATGAATCAGGTAAAAGTGATATCATCGAAGCTGGAAGATTATTTTTAACTAAAACTGCACGTAAAACATCCGCAATTGCTATATTGGAATTTTCAGCTTCTTTCCCACCTTTGAGTACACAAACATTGGAGCTTTTAAAACAAAGTGCGGCTGTGTCACTTGTTACATTTGGACGAGATTCATAGATGATTCCGATGACACCTATTGGGATGGAGACTTTCTCGATTTTAAGGCCCTCTTCTGTCATCCAACCATCTAGCACACGCCCCACTGGCTCTTTAAGTGCCGCAATCTCTTCTA
>JBBRBK010000128.1:0-2798 GCA_038205935.1 Campylobacterales bacterium | reverse complement strand
TGATGAGTGCGGTTGTTGAACCGGTTACTAGTTTCATACTATTTGTCCTCTTTAGGTTTTTTTCTCAAAATAACAGTTGTTGATTTTGAAAAATCAAAATATTTTTTTGCTGCTGTTTGTATGTCATCAAGAGTGAGTTTATTGATAGACTCTTCATAATGCTCTAAAGGAGCAATATCTCCGCGTGCAAGATAACTTCCAAAAAGATCTGCAACAGATGTTGAACTCTCTAGTGAATAAATAAATTCAGATTTTGTATTGATCTTCACTTTATCAAGCTCAGCTTGTGAAACTTTTGAAGTCACAAGAAGTTCAATCTGCGCTTTAATCTCATTTTCAACATCTTCAGCTTTTACGCCTGGATTACATGAAGCTAAAAAGAGAAATATTCCCGGATCTTTGTTTTCCATATTGTATGCATAGATTTGATTGACTAAATGTTTTTGATCTACAAGATCACTGTAAAGTCTACTACTTTTTCCATCACTCAAAAGAGCACTGATAGCAGAGAGTTTTACTTGATCGGGATTTTGAAAATTTGGTATATGAAACGCGATTGCGACCATCTCTACTTCACTTTCTTTATAGATAGTGACTCTTTTTGGTCCATCTTGCTCAGGTTCAATAAACTTTACATCAGGAATAGGAAGTTCATTTTTGATAAGTTCAAACTCTTTTTGAGCACTTTTGAAAACCTCTTTAGGATCTACATCACCAGTAACGATGAGAATAGCATTTTTTGGCTGATAGTAAGTCTTATGAAACTCTTGAATATCTTTGAGTGTCCATGTCTGAATATCGTTCATAAAACCAATAGGTGTCCAATGGTAAGGATGGTAGACATAAGTATTATTAAAAAGTCTAAAGTAAAGATAACCAATAGGTGAATTATCTGTTCTCCAACGTCTCTCTTCTGCTACAACTTTACGTTCTGGTTGGAACTCATCATCTTTGAGATTGAGATTTTTCATCAGTTCTGCAAAAAGAGAGAGCGATTTATCAAGATTTTGTGTGCTTGATTTTATATAGTAATGTGTGTAATCAAATCCAGTCGATGCGTTGTTCAAACCACCAATACTTTTAACCTCTTTATCAAACTCGCCAGCTGCAAGATTTTTTGTAGATTTGAAGTTCATGTGTTCGAGCATATGCGCGATGCCTGTTTTACCCATCACTTCATTTCTGCTTCCGACTTTATAAAAAATATCGGTTGAAATGACATTTGAGTTATTATGCATAGGAATAACAACTATCTGCAAGCCATTTTCTAACGTTAAAGTTTCATATCCGGGGAGCGATGATATTTTATTTTTTTGATTCACTGTACTCTCTTTTATTTCTGTTTTTTTATTGTTTTTCAAAACATAACCAATGCCCATCGTAATGAGCAATACTGTAATGATTGCCGTTATTGTTTTCATCTTCGATTTGCACCGATAGCTTGGGTGATATTTGTGTAACCATCTTCTTGGATAAGATCGATAAGTTCAAGATTGATATCTCGTATCATATCAGGCCCACCAAAAACCAGACCTGTATATATCTGTACTAAAGATGCACCCGCTTTGATACGTTTATACGCTTCATGTGCCGAATCGATTCCGCCAACAGAGATAAGGGTAGTTTTACCATAAAGTTCTTGCGCGATGGCATCAAAGATTTCAAAGCTTTTTTGTTTTAAAACGGCTCCACTAAGTCCGCCAATTTTTTCAGGATGTGGAACTAATGAATAATCAATAGTCGTGTTAGTAGCAATAATTCCATCAGCACCTTTTTCAACAGCAAGAGATGTGAGGTCAACTGCTTGCTGGGTGCTCATGTCAGGCGCGATTTTTAGAAGTATAGGTTTCTCTGTAATCTCTTTTGCCTCAGAAAAAAGTGCTGTTATAAACTCTTCATTTTGCAAATCACGAAGTCCTGGAGTATTTGGAGAAGAAATATTGATAACGATATAATCTCCAAGCTCATGAAGTCCTCGAATGAGTTTTGTGTAATCACTCAGCGCATCTTTTTCAGATGTTGTTTTATTTTTTCCGATATTGACACCGATAGGCGTAGAAAAAGGATATCTTTTTTGAAGTCTACGTTGAACTTTTAAAAGACCTTCATTGTTAAAGCCCATTGCATTTTGAAGAGATTCTTCGTCTATATGGCGAAACATTCTCGGTTTAGGATTACCGCCTTGAGCTCTTGGCGTGATGGTTCCTATCTCGGTATATCCAAATCCGAGTATTTGAACTCCACGGATCATAGTGGCATTTTTATCAAATCCCGCACCAAGACCTATTGGATTTAAAAAATCAACTCCAAAAAGTTTTTGTTGTAAAACTGGACTTGTGACAAAATGATCGTTTAAAAAACCGTTAAAAATATTAGGACAGATATTTGGGATTCTTAAAGAGAACTCGGCGAGATGGTGTGCATTTTCCGGATCAAGCTTAAAAAGCCATTGCTTCAAATTATCGTAATCTATCATTTTATTAGTCACCCATCATGTTTAAAAGTCTGTCATTATACAAAAAAAAAGGTAAACTATCCCTTACATGGTAAGGTGTCACTTTTAAACCTTTTCCCAAAATGTGCCTTGCGGCGTGTCCATGATTGTTACGCCATAGCTTAAAATCTGATCTCTTAAACTATCAGAAGTTGCAAAATCTTTTGCTTTTTTAGCTTCATTTCTTTCTTCTATAAGCTCTTTAATCTTCTCTTTTGTCTCTTTATCGACACCTGTTTGAAAATACTCAAACGGATTTTCTAAACCAAAACCTAAAAGTTCTTCGATGTAAGCCATATCAATC
>JBBRBK010000127.1:0-2821 GCA_038205935.1 Campylobacterales bacterium | reverse complement strand
GTTTTCACTCAACTCATCGAGGTTTATATCGGTATCAATATACTTATAAATGTAGTAGATGATATCGTTGGCGATCTTTGTATGTTTTTGTATCGTATCTTTTTTCATATTTGCATTATAACAATAGTTAAATAGTTTTTGAGCAATATCAGATACTATTACTAACAATAATTATGCAGAAATAAAATTTATTTTCCTATAAAATTACACAAAATAAAGGAAGAAGATGAAAAGATCATTTATACGAGAGATACTTGAATCCATAGATGGTGAAACTATTTCGTTTGCGGGCGGATTGCCTGATGAAAGCTTGTTTCCGATAGAAGATTTACGTAAAGCCAGCGACAAAGTGTATGAAAATCCAAAAAATCTGCAATACACTATCAGCAATGGTATCACGCCTTTACGAGAGAAAATAGCCGATTTTTACAACAAAGATGGGTTTGATACAAAAGCCTCAAACATCCTCATAACTACGGGAAGTCAGCAGGGTTTGTACATCATCGCAAAGTATTTTGAACGTAAGCAAATTGTAATAGAAGAGCCATCATATTTGGGTGCTGTAAACATCTTTAAAATGAACTCTTTAGATATGAAAGCGGTGCCGCTTGAAAGAGATGGCATAGATACGCAGAAGTTTTGTGATGCTTACAAAGAGGCGAAACTAGCGTATCTTATCCCTGATTTTCAAAATCCAAAAGGCGCGCAATACACAGAGCAAAAAAGAGATGAAATAGCAAAATGTGTAATGCAAAACGGCGGATATATTTTAGAAGATGCGCCCTACAGCGAGCTTTATTTTGAACAAAAGCTAAAAAGCATCAGCTCGATGATTCCAGATAACAGCTTTCATCTTGGCTCATTTTCCAAAACTCTCGCACCAAGCCTGAGAATAGGGTGGATACGCGCAAACGAAGAGATTATTAGGGCACTCACGATGATAAAAGAGACTATAGACTTACATAGTTGTGGCATCGCTCAGCATATTTTGAATAATTATTTAGAAGATGATGCGAGATATGAAACGCATCTCAATCATCTAAGAGGCGCTTATAAAGAGAAGATGGAGATATTTACCGATGCTTTAAAAAAAGAATTGCCTGAGTTCGTTTTTGATATGCCAAAAGGCGGAATGTTTGTTTTTGGCAAACTAGAAGGGTTTGATACTTTTAAACTTGTGTATGAATGTATGGATAAAAAAGTCGTTTATGTTCCTGCCAACCAGTTCTATCTTGATGGACGCATCAGCGATGAGATACGTTTTAACTATACCTATTCGACAAAAGAACAAGTTACACAGGGGCTTAAACGTATAGCTGAAGTTATTCGCGCAAAGTAGGTTCTAGGTTAACTTTGCTATAATTCCGAAAAAAGGGGCTAGATGAGACGCGGTTACAGTGCTATTTTTTTGATGTTTACTTTTTTGCTCTTTGTTGCAGGGATTATTTTCTTTAGCTATACCCAATATCAAAAAGAAAAAACAGTAATTTATGAACAAATCGATGATAAACTGAAAATCTCGGCTCTTGCTGCTGACACACTTCTTACCCCTGCTTTTCAGGATCGAGCCATTGATGCTTCATCCATTACAAAAGACGAAGATACCTACAATATTGACCGCTTAAGCAAATTTGCAAATAAAATCGATGTTGTTTATATCTATACAATGGTCGAACGAAACGGGAAAATCTATTTTACCTCTTCTAGTGCAACTGATGAGGAACGAAAAACAGGCATTAAGCTAACCCACTATTTTGATAACTATGGTGACGCCAGCGATGCTTTAAAAAAAGTTTTTACAACTCACCAAATGAATTTTGATGAATACACAGACCAATGGGGAACAGTACGAAGCGTTTTTATCCCCATGACAACGCCTGAAGGACGTATCTATGTTGTAGCTGCAGATATCAAGATCGATGTTATTAATAAAAAATTAGACGAAGAAGCATACAGTCTCCTGCTTCGCCTTTTTATCACTATCATACTCAGTCTCCCTTTTTTAACATGGTATCTACGTCGCAATAATAATATCTTACAAGAAGAGAAGAAAAATCTTTCAAAAGATGTGCAAGAGCGTGATAATGACATCAAACGTACAAACAGTAAACTTCGTGCGATTTTTGATGCCACGCAGGAAAGTATTTTACTTTTAGATAAAAACGGCATCGTTTTGGCTATCAATGAAGTAGGTGCGAAAAAACTTGATAAAAAACCAAATGAAATGATCAACCAATCTCTTTTTGATTATTTTCCTAGCGATATTACACACGAGCGCCAATCCAAACTAGAAGAGATTTTTCAAACGGGAGAAAGCGTCAATTATGAAGATAAATGGGGAAGTTCCTCTCTGCTTTTTCATTGTTATCCTGTTTTTGATGAAAATGGAGCTACTGAATCCATCGCAGCATTTGGTAAAGATATTACCACCTCTATTGGGATTGCCATCTATCCATCGGATGGATTAGATATCCAAACTCTCTCTAAAAATGCTGATACAGCACTCTATCACGCAAAACAAGATAGTCGCAATAGCTACTGTTTTGTAACCCAAGAGATGCAAGAAAAATCAGCACGTTACCTTCAGCTTAGCCATGCGCTTCGCAGTGCTTTAAAAAATAATGAATTATACGTGGTATACCAACCTCAAGTTTCATTGAAAAATAGAGAGATTGTCGGCGCTGAAGCATTGTTGCGTTGGAATCATCCAGAATTTGGAAATATCTCTCCAGCTGAGTTTATACCCATAGCAGAAGATAATGGAACAATCTTAGCCATTGGAGAATGGGTGCTTCACAGAGCACTCTCTCAACTAAGTATC
>JBBRBK010000126.1:0-2858 GCA_038205935.1 Campylobacterales bacterium | reverse complement strand
CATCTTATCACTTTTGATGCTGACATTAACAGCTTTGATATAACAGAGGCAAGAGCACTGAGATATAAATATAATGCAAACGTAAACATCGCCGTTATCAAAGAAGATGGCTTACATGTAAGAACGTATGAACGCGGCGTAGAAGATGAAACTTTGGCTTGTGGAACTGGAATGGCTTCTTCGTTTTACAGAGCGTTTAGTGAGGGTAAAATATCCTCCCAGACGAAAGTATTTCCAAAAAGTGGAGACACCCTTTATCTTGGGTTTACAAACGAAACCATCACTTTTGCTGGTGAAGTCAAAGCAGTGTTCACGACAACTTACGACTGTAACTAAACTCCCTCATCGCTAATAATAGATAGCGATGATCGTAAACGCACAGAAAAATATCAGGTGCGAAATCCCCTCAAAATAGTTTGTCTCTCCATCATCCGTCGTTTTCCATGCAAGCATAATAGTAAAGATCAAAGCGCCTATCTCAAGTGGATTAAAATCCAATGTTAAGCGAATATCACTTATATACGCCAAAAAGACAAGCACAGGAACTGTAAGCAAGATCGAAACCGTTGAAGCTCCCATGGCGATGTTCACAACACGCTGTATCTCATCATTTTTTGCCGCTTTTATAGCTGTTGCTATCTCAGGAGCAACAGAGACAATAGCAATGATAAGACCCGAGATTCCCGCGGAAATTCCATATTCCCGTGCGACTTTTATCCCCTCAGTTGCAAATACCTCTGCACCAAGCGCGATAATCGCGATAAAGACAAAAATGGAAAAGATTAATGCGATATTATTAAATTTTTCAAAAACATAATCGTCGTCATCTTCCTCGGCAACCTCTTTATTTTTTTTCGCCAACTTCCTCTTTAACCTGAAAATCCTACTTTTTCCCGTCTGTTTAAAGAAATGGGCATGTGTTTTTGTTTGAAATACTAAAATGGTCATATAAAAAAGAAATAGTAGAACTGCGATAGCCTTAGAAGCATTTTCAATCGTTGTATTGGAATGTGTTACATGGCTCAAAAGTCCTGGAACTAAAAGTGCAATAGCTGCGACAAATAAAATAGTCGTATATGCACTCGATGTTTCTTTGTTGTGGTTTTGTTCTGTAAACTTTAAGCCACCCAAAAAGACAGCAAGTCCAAGCAGAACGTTCAAATCCACAATCACCGCTGAAACGATACCGCCTTTGACGGTCTTGACAATGTCAGGATCAGTGTAAGCCTGCAACAAAATAATATATAAAAGTATAATCTCAACAACAACAGCGCTCAGCGTGAGAACAAAGCTTCCATAAGGCTCTTGTAGCCTCGAGGAGAGTATCTCTGCAATCTCTGAAACACTTAGAGAAAGCGCACCAATTCCTACTGCCGCAAAAAACGTTGCAAGAAGCTGTAAACCATTGTCGTGAAAATAAAATGCAGTTATTATGGATACAATCCCTACGACTATATCCCAGTAATCCTCTATAAAATCTCTTAATCTGCTATGATGATTGTTGTTGTGACTACTACTATCGCCTTCAATACTCGTCGAAGAATCCATCCCTTTTCCTATAATAAAATAATACTAGCAAGTCCCAAGAAACTAAAAAAACCTACAACATCAGTCACGGTCGTCAGCAGTACTGTACTGCCGATGGCCGGATCAATATCCATTTTTTGAAGGATCAACGGGATAACGCTGCCAAAAAAACCTGCACTAATGAGATTAATGATCATCGAAAGTGCAATCACAACACCCAAAAGTGGTATGTGAAACCAAAAATACGCGACGATCCCAATAATGAGTGCAAAAATAAATCCATTTGCCAAGGATATCACAATCTCTTTATAGATCGTCTTTCTCGCATCTGAGCCTTCGATATCTCCCAAGGCCATTTTACGCACAGTAACAGTCAGCGTTTGTGTTCCTGCATTTCCACCCATAGAAGCGACAATTGGCATTAAAACGGCAAGCGCTACGATAGATTGGATTGTCTTATCAAACATCCCAATAACAAGTGATGCCGCAACTGCCGTGACTAGATTTATAGCAAGCCACATTGCCCTACTTTTGCCAATCTCAAAAATATCTTCATCCTGCTCAACATCATCATTGACCCCAGCAAGGTTGAAGATCTGCTCCGTCGCACTCTCTTGGATAATATCATAAATATCATCCGAGGTGATACGACCTATAAGTCTCCCACTATCATCAACAACTGCGATGGCATTGAGATTATAGTTTGTCACTATCTCAACAGCATCTTTGATATCTGCTTTATGATTGATGCTAAAACTAATATGTTTTTCAAGGGGAATATCGGAAAACTTGAGGTTGTGCTCAAAGATGATAAGGTCTTCAAGACTTACAGCGCCCAGATATTTTTTCTGGTTATCCACCAAATAAACTTGCCAGACGTTATCGATCTCATCATCTTCTTTAAGCATTTTCAGTCGCTTAATCGCCATACCGATTTTTTCGTTGAGATGCGCACCAAAAAGTTCACTTTGCATATGTGCGCCGGCTTGGTCTTCATCATAAGCGATCAATTGCTGTATAAGTTCTTGATCTTCTTCATTGAAGTTATTTAAAACTTCTTGAGCAGTCTTTGGATGTTCTTCTTGAATATTTTGAATGAAGCTTGCTGCATCATCGGTATCCATATTTGAAGCAATATTTGCAAGATCTTTCGTACTTAAAAGCTCTGCGATCTCTTCTTGAACATAATCTGGAAACTCGGAGAGAATATCTGCAAAAAGCTCATGTGGAATGATTTTAATGAGTGAAAGATACTCTTCATCACTCTGCTCTCTTATCTCTAAAAGCTGTTCTGCAATATCATAAGGGTGCACGCCGCTCGCATTTTTCTC
>JBBRBK010000125.1:0-2878 GCA_038205935.1 Campylobacterales bacterium | reverse complement strand
CAGGAAGTACGCGAGGAAGATTTTCTACGATGCCACCGCCTGTGATATGCGCAAGTGCAACGATTTTATGTTTAAGTTTTTTGAATGTTTTAACATAGATGTTTGTCGGTGTTAAAAGTGTTTCGATCAAAGCTTTTCCATCAAACTCATCTTCAAATTTCATACCCATTTTGTCAAAAAGAACCTTACGCGCCAATGAAAAACCGTTTGAATGTAAACCTGAACTTGGAAGTGCGATAAGTTGGTCACCCTCACGTACAAGTGCCACGCGATCCATCTCACTTTTTTCAGCGATACCTACAGCAAAACCAGCAAGATCATAATCATCAGCGCTGTACATTCCCGGCATCTCAGCAGTCTCACCACCGATAAGTGCACACTGCGCTTCGATACACCCCGTCGCAATTCCACTTACAACCGCTGTTGCTACTTCAACTTCAAGCTTGCCAGTCGCATAATAATCCAAGAAAAATGATGGAGTTCCGAAGTTACAAAGAAGGTCATTCACACACATTGCTACAAGGTCGATGCCCACAGTATTATGCACACCTGAATCGATAGCGAGTTTGAGTTTTGTACCTACGCCATCAGTTGCAGCAAGCATAACTGGCTCATCGTAGCCTTTTGGAATTTCAAAAGCACCTGCAAATGAACCGATTCCGCCTAGAACACCAGGGATTTTTGTAGATTTAACCAAAGGTTTAATGTTTTCAACAAAACTGTTTCCTGCATCAATATCGACACCAGCGTCTTTGTAGCTTATTTGACTCATAAATATTCCTGTGTGAAAGTTCAAGAGCCTAGACCTTTACATGTAAGGCTCTTTTTAAGTTGTGCAATTATACCAAAGTGCTATTTAGTTTTTGTTGATGTCACAATTTTTAGAAAACATACACAAAGGACAAACGTCACAAACGCCTGCGAGAAGAGGAATCACACCAAGATAAAACCAGCTATTTCCAGAACCCATAGCATAACCCACAAGCCCAGCACCTATGACTGTACGAAAAACTTTACAAAAAGATCTTATTTTATTCAAATTCATTGGAATTCCTTTTTATCGAAATTATATCTATAATTTTTTTTAGTTATAATGAGAGACAAGATTAATCCCTTTTTATAAGGGGAACTTTTTAATATTTTTTAAATCTAATCTGATACAATCGCAAAAACTTAAAAACAGGAACTATTTTGAAAGAATTTATCTATCCGGAAATGATGGTACATGTACCACTTTGTACACATAAAGAACCAGAAAATATCCTTATCCTTAGTGATGATGCCCTAAAACTTGAGCTAGAAGTTGCGCGTCACAATGAGATCAAAGCGACAACATTGCCTGCTTCCATAGATGCTCTTCGCGGGGCAACTGATGCTTCATTTGAAGTAGTTCTTTGCGAAATCCCATGTGATGCGGCTGTTATTGCTCATCTTGGACGCATCATAACAGAAGATGGTCTTTTAATGAGTGTTCATCCTTCACTTGAGAATGTCACTGAGAACAAGATTATTATGGGAATAATGGCCAAATATTTCAAGATCATTATGCCATGTCGTCTTGAAGATGGCACAACTTTACTCCTAGCATCAAAAAGCTATCACCCCACAGCCGACATAATCTTGCAACGTGCAGATATGCTCGATGGTCTAAGTTTCTACAACTGTGATGTTCATCCGGCATCTTTTGCTATGGGTAACTATATCCGTAAAGAATACATTGGTGTCATCAAAAACTAATGGCATTTAAGTACGCTATCGCTCTGACTGGTTCTATCGCAACGGGTAAAAGTACCGTTGCATCGCTTTTGGCGTTAAATGGGATGCGTGTTATCGATGCGGACACTATAAGTCATGAGATTTTAGAAGCCAACTCTCTTTTCGTCAAAGAAAACTTCGGCGAAGAGTTTGTAAAAAATGGGAAAGTCGATAGACCAACTCTTGGAAAATTGATCTTCTCAGACGCAGAGGCTAAGAAAAAACTTGAAAATTTTCTCCATCCACTTATCCGCCAAGAGATCGAAGCTAGAGCCGAAAAACAAGACAGTTTTAAATTTCCTTACCTTATAGATATTCCCCTTTTTTTTGAAAGTAAAGCTTATGATATCAAAGAAAGCGTTGTCGTTTATACTCCTAGAGAGTTACAACTAGAACGCTTTATGAAAAGAAACGGATTTAGTAAAGAAGAGTCTTTAAAACGGATCGCTTCACAAATGCCCATAGATGAAAAAAAAGAGCGTGCGACTTGGGTGATAGACAACTCAAAAAATCTCAAACACCTCCAGCAAGAGGTTGAAAACTTTGTAACTATGATAAAGGAAAAATATCTATGAATGTAGCTAAATACAGTGCAAACGGAAATGATTTTGTACTTTTTCACAGCTTTATAAAAAAAGATCGTTCTGCTTTGGCTAAAGAGATATGTGACCGTCAAAGCGGCGTTGGAGCTGATGGGCTCATCGTCCTTATTCCACACGATACACTTGATTTTGAGTGGGAGTTTTACAACTCTGATGGAAGCACGGCTGAGATGTGCGGAAACGGCAGCCGCGCCTGTGCGCATTATGCTTTTTCAAATGGACTCGCTCCTGCAAAGATGCATTTTTTGACACAAGCAGGTGTTATCGGTGCAGAAGTAAATGGTGCACTTGTTAAAAGTGAACTCACACCTCCAAAGATCTTGGATAAAGAGATCAACGAGGGCGGGAAATCTTGGTGGAAGATAGATACAGGTGTGCCTCATCTTATCACTTTTGATGCTGACATTAACAGCTTTGATATAACAGAGGCAAGAGCACTGAGATATAAATATAATGCAAACGTAAACATCGCCGTTATCAAAGAAGATGGCTTACATGTAAGAACGTATGAACGCGGCGTA
>JBBRBK010000124.1:0-2978 GCA_038205935.1 Campylobacterales bacterium | reverse complement strand
CTTATCTGGCTTCAAAACTCTCACGTTACTATATCCATCTTGGGATGATTCCCTTTGCTGCTTTTGGTCTAAGTCTGATGGTTTTACTCCTTCCTTTTAGTACAACATTTACGCAAGTTATTATCTTGTTTATGTTTTTTGGAGTTTTTGCTGGACTCTTCATCGTTCCGCTCAATGCATATATCCAAGAGATTGCTCCACGTGCGCATCTTGGAACTATCCTCGCGGGAAATAACTTCATCCAAAACATCTTTATGTTTTTCTTTTTATCTCTTACGACAGTTTTTGCCTATGAGGGCATGAATGTTGAAATTCTCTTTTATATTATGTTTTCTGTGGGCTTTTTGATGTCACTTTATATGCTTAGACGCCATCTCGTGATGTTCATTTGGTTCTGGTTTGAAGTGCTTTTAAATCTCAGATACAAATACAAGTTTATCGGTGTCCAAAATGTTCCTCGTGATGGCGCTATACTCTTTATGGGCAATCATATCAGTTGGATAGACTGGGTGATTATGCAGTTTCCAATCCAGCGACGCGTTTCTTTTATGATGGAGCGTGATATCTATCATTGGAGATTTTTTAACAAACTCTGGAGACTTGGAAATGCTATTCCACTTTCGATAAAAGCAAGCAAAGATGCATTTTTAGAAGCGAGAAAACGTGTAGCAGATGGCAAATGTGTGGTAATTTTCCCCGAGGGTGAGATCAGCCACAGTGGAGAGATGGGTGAGTTTTATAGAGGATATGAATTAATCGCAGGTAAAAGTGAAGGTGTTATAATTCCGTATTACATCGGCGGAATGTGGGGAAGCAGACTTTCAAGAAGTAAAAAACGAGTAAAAGATGACGGCTCGCTTTTTAAACGCTATGTCACCATAACTTACGGCGAACCGCTACCGCTGGGCACAAAAGTAGATGAGATAAAAAAAGTGCTTCATGCACTCAAGGAAAAATATGAAACCAAATAAACCAAAATACACTCTCTTTAAAAATGCAACTTATGCAATGGAAGGGTTTATAGAAATCACGAAAAATGAAAGCTCTTTTAAACTCCAACTCGTACTTTTCGTCGTAATGAACGTCGTCGCTTGGATGCTTCCTATCTGCTTTTTTAACAGTGCTGTGCTTTCTCTTTCTCTGTTTATCCCTATCATCGCAGAGGTCACAAATAGCGCTATCGAGCGTGTTGTCGATCTTGTGACCGTTGAGCATCACATTATGGCAAAACGTGCAAAAGATGCGGGTGCGACGCTTGTACTTTTAAGTCTTATACTCACAGGACTTATCTGGATAGTTATCTTACTTGATGCTTTTAAAATCGTATAACTTATGAATAAAATCAAAATCGTCGATAACCTTGACTGCTTTGCGGAGCGTTTTGAGGGAATTGATCTCCATAGCATGACAATTAAAAAAGCGGAATTTGAGGAGTGTACTTTTGTCTCTTGTGATTTTAGTGAGACTTTATTTCATTCATGCAGGTTTATTGATTGTCATTTCAAAGACTGCAATCTTGGAGTGATGAAACTTACAAACTCCAAGATCAGCAATACAGAGTTTATCTCTTGCAAGATGATCGGCATAGACTGGACGATGTGCGATTTTAAAAGTCTGCTCAATCCTGAACCGCTAAGATTTACAGAGTGTATCTTAAACGATAGCAACTTTTTTGGTCTTTCTTTAGAGCGACTTGTTCTCAAAGAATGCCGCGCAAAAGATGTCGATTTTCGCTCCGCTTCACTTATAAACGCCAACTTCACTACCACTGATTTTAAAGGCGCACTTTTTAGTAACACTCACTTAGAAGGTGCCAACTTCACAGACGCTCAAAACACTCAAATCGACATCAAAAACAATCATCTCAAAGGTGCGATATTTAGCCGATATGAAGCACTTTATCTGCTTGAGAGTATGGGGATTGTGCTGGTTGATTAGGCAAATAGATTTTTGTTACTTACATGTAACAATCGGGATGTAAAATTACGCTATGAATTATAAATCAATCTTCGTAGGTGATTGGGTAGAATCTTGCACGGCTGTCGTGGAGCATTTTGATGGCAGATTTGAGATTCTTCACTGGCTTTCTCATGAGTGACGTCACACTCGCACTCTCAGGCGGTGCAGCACGCGGGGCTTATCATCTTGGAGTGTTGCAGTTCATCGAAGAAGAGGGCTTACATGTAAGGGCAATATCTGCAACATCAATAGGCGCTATTATCGGTGCAAGCTGGCTTTGTGGTGTGAGTGCGAAAGAGCAACTTAAGATCTTTAAGTCCAAAGAGTTTAGAGCTATTTTCTCGTTTAATTATTTTAGAAAATCAATTTTTAAGATCGATATGGACGCAAAGATAATAGAGCGACTTGTACCTAAGAAAAATATCCAAGATCTTGAAATTCCGCTTTATATCACCGCTATTGATCTTACGAGTGGAGCAAATCTTTGTTTTGAGAGTGGAGATATCAAGAGACTTTGTATCGCTTCTTCTGCACTTATTCCCATATTTCCGCCCGTGCAGTACAATGACTACCAACTCGCAGATGGCGGATTTATGGATCACATTCCTATGGAACCTTTAAAAGCGTATGACGTCATGAGAGTCGGGGTAAATCTGCATCCAATCTACAAAAAGGAGAGTGGCAACAATATTTTCAGTCACATATCAAGGAGTCTGTATTTGAGCATGTACAGAGAAAGTTTTGAGGCAAAAAACAGTTGCGATGTTTACATCACTTCTAAAAAGTTGCTCGATTACAGTATCTTTTCTTTTAGCAATTTCGATGCGCTCTTTGCGCTTGGATATGAGGATGCAAAAGAGAAATTTAGTTTAAAACTATAAATGATATAATTTTGAACTTAATAATTATGAGGATAAAAAAATGACAACAACATTAATAATCGGTGCAGGTGGAGTAGGGCGCGTTGTAACGCATAAGTGTGTGATGAATAAAGATGTTTTCGGACGTATCGTACTTGC
>JBBRBK010000123.1:0-2988 GCA_038205935.1 Campylobacterales bacterium | reverse complement strand
ATGGTGTCCGGATGAGTTCCGATTTACTGTCCGAATAACTCCGATTTTTACAGTTTTGCACTATTTTAAAAAACTCCACTGTTTTTTCATCTTTGGCATCGTAGTCGAGGCTTGTCATATAGATATCTTTTATTTTTTGGTAAAAAAACCTCTCAGAGATTCGGATGTCACGAAGTCGTTTTTGGAGTTCATCAAAATAGTTCATATTGGTACCGCTTTTAAAGCGTTCGTCGTTGAGGACAAAACCCTTTGTAATATACTCATTGAGTTTATTTCTAGCCCAGATTCTAAACTTCGTTCCAGTCGGCGATTTGACCCTAAAACCGATGGCAAGAATCATATCAAGGTTGTAATAGTTTACATCATAATTTTTACCATCATTGGCAGTTGTTCGGAAATTCCGAACAACTGAATTCTCTTGCACTTCACCCTCAGCAAAAATATTTGAAATATGTTCACTAATCGTCGCTTTTGCCTTGCCAAATACTTCAGAAATTTGGGCTTGAGAGAGCCAAAGTGATTGCTCTTCAAACACTACATCGACTTTAATATCTCCATTTTCGTTTTGATAGATTAGCATCTCGCTCATACTATCCTCACTTTTCCGGTGACAGCGCTATCGATGAGAGTAGCTTTGTACTCTTTTAATTTTGCGATTTGTTGGAGTTGGAGTTCTATAGCACGGTCAATCTGCTCTGTTTTTGTATCAAGAAAATTTGCTATTTTGATTTGTTCTTGTTTTGGAGGATATATAATTAAAGCATTTTTTATTAAATCCTGATTTAGCAAAAAAGCTCCATATATATTTGTATTAGCATTTTTAATTACAAAGATTGGTAAAGCATAATACCAAAAATTTAAATCTATAGTTGTATTTGGATAAAAACTTGCGATAGCTTCATTCGTGTATAATTCTTTTTCTGTAAATGCAACTTGACCGACAGAGAGTTTAAAACTGTATAATAATGACCCTATTGGTGAAATTTTCATATGACTATTTCTGACACCATTATTTGAGATAAAATGAGTATTTTTGATATATTTACCATTCATATCAGAAATAGTAACCCAAGGCTCATCCCCATTATAATAATTTTCAACTCCAGATGATGGAGTTGCCCCCGTACTAAAGTTTAAAATAAATTTTAACTTCTTGACTTCCCACCCATCAGGAATCTCCCCTAACCACTCTACACCACTCTCTTTATACTTAGAATATTTTTCAAGCTTACTCACATTATAGTCCAAGTATCTCACGGATAAGTCCGTCGCTTTGCTCTTCAAGCTCTAGTATATCTTTTGCTACTGCTTCTATGTTTCGCAGTGGTTTATGTGTGTAAAAATATTTGTTGAAACTTATCTCATACCCTATTTTTACGCTACCTAGATTTATCCACGCCTCTTTGGCATGCGGAAATACCTCTCTTAAAAAGTACTCGTGAATGTTCTCTTTTAGAGGGATGTTTTCACTGTCTCTTAAATCGCTTTCACTTTCGTACTCTATGTATTCGTTTTTATTTTCTGTTTTGTAGTAACCAAAATCATCTAGCTTGGATTCTTCACATGCCAAGTGATCTAAAACCTCTTTGAGTTTATCCCCGCTTAGCTTATGTACTTTTTTTATCACCTTAACGGCATTTTCATCGTACCAGCTTATGGCACTTAGGATTTGATTTTTTTCTCCTGAAGATAGAGAAATTTTCTCTTTTTTGATGGCTTCATCCACTTTGGTTTTAAAGATATTGAAATCGTTTGATTCTGCTTCGCCCACTAGTTTTTTGAGTCTCTTTGCTACATCTAAAAGCATCGCATGTTTTGCCCACAATGTTTTGGAAGTGAGAGATTTTTTCTGTTTGGTGTTGAGATTTATCTCCTCTTTTTCGCACCACTCTAAAAGCTCTTTTTCAACCTTTGTGACATCGGCATACACTGTGTCGCCAAACTGCGTATACGCCCACATCATAGGTTCTTGAAGCGATTTGTCATAACGGAGCGTTTCTATCAACTCATCACGAAACTGCGCTTTTAATCTTCTTGGTCGTTCAATATTTACTTTGTGATATCCAAAATCGCTATTGTTAAATACTTTAGAAGCGAGTTTTTGCTCCTCGTCTTTGTCTAGCTGAGCCATAGCTTGATACGCTTGTATGATTTGCTCTATATGTTCTGGTGCAAATTCACAGTTTTTATCGCCTAGATTTTTTCGTAATTTTCTAAAAAGTTCGCTTGCGTCGATAAGCTGTACTTTTCCTTTTCTTTCATCTATTTTATTGTTTGAAAGTATCCAAATATAAGTTGTGATACCCGTGTTGTAAAAAAGGTTATTAGGTAGCTGTACAATCGCTTCGAGCATGTCATTTTCTATGATATAGCGTCGGATATTACTTTCTCCGCCCCCTGCATCTCCTGTAAAAAGGGAGCTTCCATTGTGTACAGAAGCGATGCGACTACCGAGTGGACTTTGAGAGAGAGGTTTCATTTTGCTCACCATCTCCATCAAAAAGAGAAGTTGTCCATCACTGCTTCTGGGAATCGCATCCGCTTCACCTTCCACACGCCAATAGTCTTTGAGCCTTACGATAAAGCGAGGATCAATAACCTCTTTGCCGTCTTTGATGTACTTCATCTCACTTGCCCATGATTTACCATAAGGAGGATTAGAAAGCATAAAATCAAACTTCACACCGCTAAACTCGTCCGAAGAGAGAGTTGAGCCATTTCTGATGTTTTCAGGGTTGTTTCCCTTTATCATCATATCCGATTTACAGATAGCATAGGTCTCGTCGTTTATCTCTTTTCCATAGAGATACACATCTCCTGTAGCCTTAATATTTCCCTCTTCGTCTTTTATGAAGTTTTGAGATTCTGTTAGCATCCCGCCACTTCCACAAGCTGGGTCATAAATGGTCATGACATTTGGTAGCCTATCTTTTATGGGGTCAAAGACAATGTGGGTCATAAGGTCAATCACCTCAAGAGGGGTAAAAT
>JBBRBK010000122.1:0-3025 GCA_038205935.1 Campylobacterales bacterium | reverse complement strand
ATGGGTGTTTTAGCCCTTATTACGATAGTCGGTATTCCTTGGGCTAGAGCTTGTTTTATGATTGGAACTTTTTCATTTTTTCCATTTGGAAAAGAGGTCATAAGTAGAAAAGAACTGACACATAGAGATGATATTGGAACCGGTTTTCTTGGTGCTATTGGAAATATTATCTGGTTTATTTTTATCGGTATATGGCTGGCAATTGCCCATCTTACGCTCGCTCTTGCTTATTTTATTACAATAATTGGGATTCCGTTTGGTTTGCAACATTTAAAATTAGCGGAAATGGCACTCTTTCCTATTGGAAAAACTATCGTTACAAGGTAGGAAATTTACTGAGCAGATAAAGACTTCCACTCAGTTTTTTTCTCTTTAGGATCATTTAAAACCGGTAAATCCATGATATACATTTTTGCAGTTTGGCTAACTGTAGGGAAAAGATTGATCCCTAAGATCTTTTCTAATTCTGCAATACTTATAACTTCATACTCTTTTCCATTTGCATTTTTACTGACATATACAGCGCCTTCGCCCACAGAGGGCACAAAGATCGCTTTAAAGAGTTTTGTAGGCACTTGGATTCCATTAACCCTTTTAAAATTTTCTTTATAAAAAAGAGGACCTGTTATCACATAAATCTCAATTTTATTTTTTGCAACAGCTCTTGTAGCTTCTTCTATTTGTGACCAGATTCCGACATTGTTATTATGATTTTGAGGCACGGTGTTTGCCAGTGAAAAACACTCATGATTTGCTTGCTTATCACTAAAATCCAAACTAGGAGTCATCTCTCCTTTGTCATAATGGATACCGATGTAATCCATAATATCGGTTCTCTCTTTTTCATTTAAGCGCTCTTCAGTATGAAAAATATTTGATCTTATCCCTTTTTTTATAAGCATCTCTCTTGTTAAATGTTCCGCGCTCCAAAGCGGTGTTTTGGAAACACCTGAGTACATAAGAGCAAACCCTTTATAGCAAAGCTCTTTTGTTTTTGACTTGAGTTTGGTATTGATGATGGTTGGTGCTTGGTTATTAAGATAGATATTTGTACACGAGGTCGAAGCGCCAAAAAGGTTACATGTAAGGATAGAGATAAAAAATAATAACTTAAAACGTTTCAAAAAATAAACCTTTGACTTGATGAAAGATATTATAACAATATTTTAAGAGTTCACGTTTGATTCACGCATGCTAGCCTATCATTACGTCAACACAAATCAGTATAAAGAAGAGGAAATTAAAATGAGAACTAAATTGACAATATTATTATGTGCACCATTACTAAGTATGAGCGTTTATGCGGGAACAATTGATGGAAGCACTGTGTTTAGCAGTATGTTAGGTGCAGGTGTTGGATCGGCTGTAGGATCGGTGATAGGCGGCAGAGACGGAGCCATCATAGGCGGAGGTGTTGGCGGTGTGATAGGCGCAGCAGCGGGTTCAAGAGATAATTATTCAAGAAATGTCATATATGAAGATCATCCGCGCCCTGTAGTTGTGAGAACAACAAATGTTGTGGTTCAAGATAGATACTACAGACCTGCAACAGAAGTGATTGTATTTCATCCAAGAGATCGTAGATTTGATTATAGAAATAGATATAGTTATAATGATAGATATTATGTTGAGCATAATAGAGACTATAACGACCACGATAGACATGACGACAGACACGATGATAGATATGACAGAGACCGCCATTAAGCCTGTTTGCCCAACAATTAGCTTATATTTGTAATATTAAGATAAAATCTCTATTACATAAATAAAGGCACCAAACAACTATGGGCGAAGAACAAAAAAAGATACTTGAACAACAACTTTGGAACATCGCAAACACTCTTCGCGGGAAGATGGACGCTGATGAGTTTCGTGATTATATTCTTGGATTTATCTTTTACAAATATCTTTCTGAAAAGATGGAAGATTATGGAGATACTCTTTTAGAAGAGGATGGCATTAAATACACGCAACTCACAAAAGATGATGTACAGACAAATGAGATGCTTGAAGATATAAAAGATAATGCCATCGATTCACTCGGCTATTTTCTAAAACCCGCAGAGCTTTTTAGCGCAGTCGCAAAGCGCGGAAATGGCGATACAAACAACTTCATCCTCGAAGATTTAACAGAGATTTTAAGACACATCGAGCAAAGTACGATGGGAACAGAGAGCGAAGATGATTTTGAACATCTTTTTGAAGACCTTGACCTTACATCCACAAAGCTTGGAAAAACGGAAGAGCAAAAAAACACGCTTATCTCAAAAGTCCTCGCTCACTTAGACAAGATCAACTTTGAGCTCAAAAACCACGACAGAGATGTGCTTGGCGATGCGTATGAATACTTAATAGCTCAGTTTGCTTCGGGTGCTGGCAAAAAAGCGGGAGAGTTTTACACGCCTCAGCAAGTCTCAAAAATCCTCGCTAAACTCGTCACAAACAAAAAAGCAAAACTCCGCTCTGTTTATGACCCAACGTGTGGAAGCGGTTCGTTACTTTTGCGTGTTGCCAAAGAGGTCGAAGATGTGAGTAACTTTTACGGTCAAGAGCTCAACCGCACCACTTACAATCTCGCTCGAATGAACATGATTATGCATGATGTGCATTACAGAAAGTTTGATATCAAACAAGAAGACACTCTTGAACATCCTCAGCATCTAGATCAGCGTTTTGAAGCCATCGTAGCAAATCCGCCGTTTTCAGCACAATGGTCGGCAAATCCTCTGCACATGAGTGATGACAGATTTAGCCAGTACGGAAAACTCGCACCATCATCCAAAGCGGATTTTGCCTTTGTACAGCACATGATTTATCAGCTCGATGACAACGGCACAATGGCGATAGTTCTGCCTCACGGAGTTCTCTTTCGCGGAGGCGCTGAGGGACACATAAGAAAGTATCTCATAGAAGATAAAAATTATCTTGATGCAGTCATCGGCTTACCTGCAAATATCTTTTACGGCACAAGCATCCCTACATGTATTTTGGTTTTCAAAAAATGCCGTGAGGACAGTGAACA
>JBBRBK010000121.1:0-3298 GCA_038205935.1 Campylobacterales bacterium | reverse complement strand
TACCGCGAAGAGAATTATGTAGTCAACTATAAAGAGTCTGTAAAAATTGCCATATTAAATGGTATCAATCACATCGATACGGCCATAAACTACCGTTATCAGGTGAGTGAGCAGGAGATTGGTGAGGCACTTAGTGAACTCTTTGCTGAGGGAAAAGCCTCACGTGATCAGCTTATCATCACTTCAAAAGCGGGTTTCATTCCTTTAGAATTTCCATTTCCTGAAAATCCTTATAGATGGATTGATGAAAAAGTCATACAAAAAGGTCTGGCTCAAAAAGATGAGATTATCATAGATCAACACTGTCTTTCAGCGGATTATTTGCGTTGGAGTGTTGAGAAATCATTGGAAAATCTTGGGATTGAAACTTTGGATATTTTGTATCTTCATAATCCAGAAACTCAGCTTGGATATGTTGATTATGAGACTCTTTTGGAGCGAATCGAAGATGCGTTTATGCTCTTTGAAAAACTGGTAAAAGAGGGCAAGATAAGAGCTTACGGCATCGCAGGATGGAACGGTTTTTTATATGAAGAGGGTCATAAAGAGTATATCAGCCTTATGGATATTGTAAAAATCGCAAAAAAAGTGGGCGGTAACGGACACCATTTCAAATATGTCCAATCTCCTTATAATCTTGCAAAATCTGAAGCGTATCATTTTTCAAATCAAAAAGGCCCCGATGGGCGTTACTATACTTTGATGCAGGCAGTTAGCGGATTTGGACTTCAGATGGTTGGCTCATCATCTTTGTTACAGCTCAATCTTTTCAAAGGTAAATTTGCTCCTTCCATCGGTGAAGCTCTAGGAACTTCAGATTTTAATGATGTTTTGAGTGCTCTGCAGTTTGCACGTTCTGGCGGTGTGATAAGCGCGCTTTTTGGAGCGGTCGATCCCTTACATGTAAGAGATAATCTGACTTTGGCGTACTTGCCTAAAGCAGATATTAATAGTATAAAAACACTTGTAGGAGAAACTAATGCTCTATGATGTCATCGTTGTAGGAAGCGGAATATCTGGACTTTTTGCAGCTTTGTACGCCAAAAGAGCTGGAAGTGATGTCGTTATCATTACTAAGAGTAATCCCTTTCGCTCAAATTCTGCTGTAGCATCAGGCGGTATCAATGCTGTCCTACGCCAAGGTCCGCAGGATTCGATCTTCAAACATTTTGAAGATACTCTTAATGGTGCAGATGGCTTATCTAACCAAACAAATATCAACGAGATGTGTAAAGATGCTCCAAATATTATAAAAGAACTGAGCAAGATAGGCGTGAAGTTTGATGCGGATGAAAACGGCGAGATAAAACAGCGACCCTTTGGCGGAACTACTGCAAAAAGGACTTGCTATATCGCTGATAAAACAGGGAGTGCAATAGTCCAAAACCTTCTGCAACAGTGTAGAAAGGAGGGTGTTGAGATACTGAACAATCATCAGCTTTTAAATATCACAAAGTTTGATGATAAGCTTGCAGGCATTACTCTTTTACGCCGTGAGGATTCTCATGTGACAGCATTTGCATGTAAATCACTTATCCTTGCTGGTGGTGGGTTTGCTGGGATCTATAGAGGTCATTCTACAAATCCTCAAGAGAGTTCCGGTGATGTGATAGCTGCAGCTCTTCGTACTGGTATAAGACTTTCAAATCTGGAATTTGTACAGTTTCATCCGACAACTCTTAAAAATGGATCACTCATCAGTGAGGCGGCTCGTGGAGAGGGTGCTTATATTGTCGATGAAACAGAGGCACGTTTTACAGACGAACTTCAAACCAGAGATAAACTCTCACGCTCCATTTTGGAACATATAAAAGAGGGGCATAAAGTCTATCTGGATTTTAGACATCTAAGTCCTGAGCTTATCGAGACAAAACTGCCTTCAACACAAAAAATGGCGTTAAATAGCGCTGGCATCGACATCCGTACTGAGCTTTTAGAGATCACTCCCTCCGCTCACTATACGATAGGTGGCATCTGGACGAGAAGTGATACTTCGACTGATCTTGATGGAGTTTTTGCTTGTGGAGAGTGCGCGGCTACGGGAGTTCACGGAGCAAATCGTTTAGGAGGAAACTCCTTACTTGAAGGTGCATATTTTGGTAAAATCGCAGGAACAGAGGCGGCTGCAAGAGCTCGCAGAGTAGATTATCTGCCTATTGACTTTGCGCAAGTAAACAAAGAGTATCGCCGTATCAATATGATCCTTGATGAAGAGAGTCACTTTAACATCAATGCAATGAGAAAAAATCTCGGAGAGACTTTGTTTAAAAAAGTCGGAGTTTATCGCGATGAAGAGGGACTTATCTCTGCTTTTGAATATGTTCATTATCTTATGAAATGTCAATACGGTCTGCACTGTGTGAGTAAAGAGAGACAAAACAACGTAGAACTTTCAGCAATTTTAGAGTTTAGAAATGCACTTTACGTAGCTGAGGCGATGATACTTGCCGCTATGAAAAGAGAGGAGAGCAGAGGTGTTCATTATCGTACGGATTTTCCCGAACGGGACGATAAGTTTTTTGGTGTGTCCTCGTATATTAGGAGTTTAGGAGACAGTTTTTTACGTGTCTCTTTTGAAAATGATATGTTAGAAAACTTTTTTTACAAAATAAAAAGTTATTTTAAAAAATTAAGGAGTTAACGATGGCAAAAGTAATGTTGAGAGAAAATGATGAAGGCAAGATCTTCTTCTATGTTGCAAAGAAAGATATGGAGGAAATTATCTCCACTTTAGAGTTTGATAGCGAAGAAAAATGGGGCGGAGAAGTTAGCCTTACAAACGGTGATGTATGGTTCATTAAACCAGATGTTAAAAAACTTCCAAATGAGATAGACGCAAAGATAGTTACTCGCGGCGACAACTAAAACTAAGAACCCTTTTTAGGGTTTTTTAATACTTTTTTATCTGCAAAAATATCCGCAATTATTTATCATCAATGTTTTAAAAGAGCTTAGTGCCCTTACATGTAAGACTTTAATTTTATTCTATTTTGCAAAGATTAATTCATTTTAACTAACATTTTTTGTGCATGTTTATTTGGCTATTTCAGGCTAATACGTATATAATGGTTGTTGAATAAAGAATATACAGTTAGGTGACAATAATAGAAAAACTTATCAAGGGGTAGTCATGAGTAATAATAGGATCATTTTAGAAGGCTGTATTACACAATATAAAACAGAAAATCAGCTAGAAGCAGTTGACAGTGAAATATTTGAATTATTTACATTAACACAGATCACAAAGAACTTAGATATTACATTTGAAAATATTCAAAATTCAGTTGTCGATGGAAGT
>JBBRBK010000120.1:0-3457 GCA_038205935.1 Campylobacterales bacterium | reverse complement strand
AGAAATCTTGGAAAATACACATTTGCAGACGTTGCATCTTACAGACTTCGTCAAGGACCAATCCGTACTTTAGCGGCGTTTGGTTCTATCACGACTGTTATTTTATATCTTATTGCTCAAATCGTTGGTTCGGGTAAACTTATCCAACTTCTTTTTGGTCTTCAGTATGAAGTCGCTGTTATCTTAGTTGGTGTGTTGATGGTTCTTTACGTAACATTTGGTGGTATGCTTGCAACGACTTGGGTACAAATCGTAAAAGCATTCTTACTTTTAGCGGGTGCTACATTTATGGCTATAGCTGTTATGGCACATTATGACTTTAGTTTTGGAAAACTTTTTGCAACGGCTACTGAACTTAAAGATATCTCTATCATGAGTCCAGGTAAACTTGTAAGCGATCCAATCTCTGCTATCTCTCTTGCTGTGGCGTTGATGTTTGGTACAGCTGGTCTTCCTCATATCTTAATGAGATTTTTTACAGTAAGTGATGCAAAAGAAGCACGTAAATCAGTTTTTTATGCGACAGGTTTTATTGGATATTTCTATATTCTAACTTTTATCATCGGTTTTGGTGCGATCGTTATGGTTTTCAAAAATCCTCAGTATTTGGATATGGCAAAACAAGCTATTGAAGGCGGTTCTCCAATACTTGGTGGAAACGATATGGCGGCAATTCACTTGGCACACGCTGTTGGTGGGGATTTCTTCTTAGGATTTATCTCAGCTGTTGCTTTTGCTACTATTTTAGCGGTTGTTTCAGGTCTAACACTTGCGGGCGCATCTGCAATCTCTCATGACTTGTACGCTTCTGTATGGAAAAAAGGTCAAGTTGATGGTCTTAAAGAGATGAGAGTTTCTAAAATAGCGACGGTAGGACTTGGAATCGTAGCTATCATCATGGGTATTGCTTTTGAAAAACAAAACATTGCCTTTGTTGTCGGCCTTGCTTTTGCTATTGCAGCATCTGCAAACTTCCCGATCCTTGTTCTTTCAATGTATTGGAGAAAATTAACGACTCGCGGTGCTGTCATAGGTGGAAGTCTTGGACTTGCGACTGCAGTAATCCTTGTGATCCTTGGACCAACTGTTTGGGTCGATCTTATGAACCATGAAACAGCAATCTTTCCATATAAATATCCAGCACTATTCTCTGTAATAGCGGCATTTGTAGGAATCTGGTTCTTTTCGATTACAGATAAATCTGAGAGCGCAAAAGCTGAGCAAGAAGCCTTTGAAGCACAGTTTATCAGAAGTCAAACTGGTATCGGTGCTGAGGGCGCAAGTGAGCATTAGTCATGAGTATTTTTGAGCAGAGAAAACTAATCGAGTCCATCCATCCATTTGGGCTATTAAGCCCATCTATATTGGATGATCTCATGCAAAAAATGGATATCGCTTATTATCCAAAAGGGACTCTGCTCATCTCTAAAACGCTTTCTTCGATCGCTTTTTATATCATCATCAAAGGCTCTGTCACAGAGTTTATTGATGATGAAGTTTATAATTTTTATGTCTCAGGCGACAGTTTTGATGCTGATGCTTTGATCTATGGACAAACCGAGGGAAAATTTGTAGTTGATGAAGACCTAATCTGCTATGAAATAAAAAAAGATGATTTTCTAACTCTTTTAGAAAATAAAGATGTACAAAGTTATTTTTTACAAGATTTCATAACTCGACACCAACAGCTTAAAGAGTATCACAATCAAAGCGACCTTTCACCGTTTTTGATCGCAAAAATAAGTGATATCTATCTTCATAATGCATGTATTGTAGATGAAAATACAAGTATTTACGATGCGCTTCTCAAACAAAAAGAGTTAAAAGCCAGTATTATTTTGGTTAAGACTCCAACATCTTATGCCATCGTGACAGATACAAATCTTAAAGAAGGTGTTTTGTTAGGAAAGATATCAGTTGAAGAGCCTATTGAAAAGATCGCTTCAAAAAATGTGGTCAGTATTGATTACAACGATTTTTTATTTAATGCACTTTTACTTATGACACAAAAAAGTATTAAAAGAGTTATTGTTATGGACAAAGGCGAAGTCAAAGGAGTGCTCGAACAGCTTGACCTTTTAAGTTACTTTGCAAATCATTCTCATCTCGTGATGGTTCAAATAGAAAAAGCAGAAAATCTTGATGATCTAAAAAATCTTCAAAAAGAGCTTCGCAATATCATTATCTCACTTGATGCTAAGGGCGTAAAAGTCAGATACATCACAAAACTTATAGCAACTCTCAATGCAAAAATCTATAAAAAACTCTTTGATATTTGTGTGGATGCAGAGTTACAAAAAGATTGTACTCTCATTGTTATGGGTTCTGAGGGCAGAGAAGAACAGAGCATCAAAACTGACCAAGATAATGCGCTTATCATCAGAGACGGTGTTGATGTTGAACTTTTCACTGAACCGATGATGCGCTTAAACGCTTACCTACTTGATATCGGTTTTCCTTTATGTCAGGGCAATGTAATGGTGAGTAATCCTCTTTGGAGACAAAACGAGTCAGCATATAGAAAACAAATAGGTATTTGGGTAGAAAGTTTAAGCCCCGAAAATCTTCAAAATCTGAGTATTTTTTTAGATGCTTCTTCACTCGCTGGTGATGAAACTTTGCTTGATACTCTCAAAAACTTCTTACATGTAAGCTTTAGTTCACGAACAGATGTATTGGCACATATGGCAAAAGCGGCTTTGAGTTTTGAAACTCCGCTTTCTTTGTTTTCAAGATTTGTTTTAGAAAAAGAACATGAAAATAAACTTGATCTTAAAAAAGGAGGTATTTTTGCCGTTGTTCATGGGATACGAACGCTCTCTTTAGAATATAAAATCGATGCGACGAACACCATCGAGAGAATAAAAGCGCTTAACAATAAAGGGATATTTGATAAAACATTTGCAACTGAGCTTATTGAGTGCTTTGATACTTTATCATCCATAAGACTTAGAGCGATGTTAGAAGCAAAAAATCTCGATGAGATGAACTATATCAATCCAAAAAAATTGCAAAAAATAGAGATAGATCTGCTCAAAG
Source organism: Campylobacterales bacterium (assembly GCA_038205935.1). GTDB lineage: Bacteria > Campylobacterota > Campylobacteria > Campylobacterales > Sulfurimonadaceae > Hydrocurvibacter. The sequence continues at coordinate 418 of JBBRBK010000120.1, read as the reverse complement.
ATAGTTTCAAAGTTGTAAATAAATTGAAAAAATTTATGGCTTTTCATTTTCATCTTAACATGGTGAGCTGATGTTTTTATCTCTTTATACAAATTGGAAAAATAAACGAAACCTTGCAAATCTTAAAGATCCGAGTTTTTCCTTTTTATTTGAAGAGGACAAAAGTGGTGAATATGTTGTCTTTGATACTGAAACAACGGGGCTTGATACCAAAAATGACGAGATACTTTCAATCGGTGCTGTGAAGATAAAAGATAATAAAATTCTTACTTCACAAACCTTTGAAATCTACCTTAAAAACTCAAAAAATATTGATTCAAAAAGTATCTTAATTCATGGTATTCGAGAGTGTGATCTTCTTGATGCAAAAGCGAAAGCACCATTGCACGCCCCATCACATCTTGAATAGTAATGGTCG
>JBBRBK010000119.1:0-3592 GCA_038205935.1 Campylobacterales bacterium | reverse complement strand
ATGATAGCAGGTCATCATTACTATATTGCGGATAATTTTCTTGTAAGATCTCTTTAATTGTATCTACTGTAAATGGTTTGAGATGAATCTTGTTATTAGCACGGCCAAAGAGAGGCTCTTTTTTATCTTCAAATATTTTTTTCATCAAAGAATAGATGGAGCCGCTAAGCACTAAATTCATCTTAGATTTGTCTTTGTAGTTGTCCCAGATGTTTTGCATATCGGAGTAGATGCTGTTATTGATCTGCAAAAACTCTTGAAACTCATCAATTACAAGCGTAAACGCTCTACTCTTTGCTAGTTCCATAAGATATTCAAAGAGATCTTTAAATTTTGTAATATTTCCAAATATTTTTACATCAAGTGTTGTTTGAATAATAGAGATGAACTCTTCACAAAGTAATGCTTCATTTTTCTTTGACACAAACAGATATACTTTTTCTTTATATGCCTCTTGAATGAGTTTTGTTTTACCAATTCTTCTTCGTCCAACGATCACTGTCATCTTAGAAGAGAGCTTGGAGTCATTTTCTATATCTCTTAAATTTTTAAGTTCTTTGTCTCTATTGTAAAATTTCATCACACCCTGCACTTATAGTAATATAAATTATCGTAATGTAAATTACAGTAATATAACTTAATCTATGCATAAAATCCTTTTAATGGAAATACTATTCAATTGAAGAAAAAGAGGAAATTCTCAAAACAATTCAGCATAGTTCAATCATTCATTGGAGTTCTAGCGCTACGTGGATTGGAATTATCAAAAGAGAAAACCCATATCACAAACGTACACGATGGATTCGATTTCTTGGGGTTCAACTTCAGAAAATATGCAAACGGTAAGATGATTGTTCATCCGATCAAAGAAGGAATAATCTCTTTTAAATCTAAAATCAAAGAGGTGTTTAAACAGTGTCGCGGTTCATCGCTCACATTCTTGATTAACAAGCTCAACCCTATTTTAAGAGGTTGGGCGAATTATTATAAGTTTGTGAACTCCAAAGATATCTTTGGTTCACTTGACCGCTATATCTCGTATAAATCATTCAACTGGATTAAAAGGATTCATCAGGGAAAATATATCGCAAAATATGTCAAACGATATTTTAAACCTTACTTTGATTACAAGACAAAAACCCTATCTGATGGAATAAGAAGAGTCTTTTTTCTTTCAAGTATTCCTTTGTTGGAACACATAAAAGTTAGAGGTGAAGCTAATCCATTCGATAGGAAATATGATGAGTATTTTCGCAATCGTTATCTTTCTCAAAAACTCTCACAAAAGATTTAGCTATCAATGCTTGAGCCGTGTGCGGTGAAAGTCGCAAGCACGGTTCTTAGGGGAGGATGCCACTGTGAAGTGGTGTTCTTACCCGACAGAAATGGTAAATAAACTTAAAAAGAAAATATTTGTTCCGACTAAATTGGTTGATAATAATTACACGAGATATTGGGTAAAACAAACTTTACGACAACTAGGTGTCTTACCAGATAAGACGGTTTTAGCTAAATTAATAGCCTTTAAAAGGTAAAAAATCAGGTCCCTATTCTCCCCCTAGGGGTTATCTGACATGAGATACAAATGACATAATTTTCTAAAAAACACACCTCTTAACGACCGTTTTTAAATCTGTTCCACTTACATGTAGGAACATAGAAAACGTAATTTTTATGCACCTCTTACGCTGTTTTTGGCGTTAAGAGGTAAGCGCCTAAAATTATAAAAATTTCAGACCATACTCTTGATATTTATAAAATTTGCTGTCTTGAGAAATGAGTGTCAAATTTTCATTGATACATTTCCAAATGATGATACGATCAAAGGGATCTTTATGTGTATCTATTTTTGGCAGCTTGTAAAAACTAGCCATTGTATCTTTATCAATTTCTAAAATATCTAGTCTCATATTTTCAGCTATACTTGGCAGCGCATCGGGAGTAAGTCCATTGAGTTCTAATTTTCCAAGATTATATTTCAGTGAGATTTCCCAAAAGGATATACTGGCGATAAAGATTTTATTTTTTGGATCTTTTAAAATATCTAGTTTTTTTGCATCAATCTTTTCAGGATCAAAGACTAGCCACAAAAATATATGAGTATCTATCAAATATTTTTTCATAGTCCAAGCAACTCCTCATCACTCATCGCAAAATCATTTTTGAGAGTAAAACTGCCTTTGCCTTTATAGACTCCAAACTCTCTTTGTTCTACACTTTCTAGATTTTTATCATAAGGGATCAGCATCGCTATCTTTTCATGTTGCTTTCCATACTCAATGATAAATCTTTCTCCATCATTTTTGATTGTTTTTAAGATATCTGAGAAATGAGATTTTAGCTCTGCTACTTGTATCGATTGCATATCATCCTCCATTTTTAATTTTATTATAGCTTTTTAGTTGACACGTTGTCAACTAAATTACTTTTTCCCTTCAAACTTGCTAAAATTGATTCTACCTTATATCCATAGGAGTATCAGATGACGCTAGGTTATATCCGTGTCAGTACAGAAAAATAAACAGTTGCAAATCAGAAACATGAAATCTTAGATTATGCCAACAAGCATAATCTAGGAAAAGTTGACTTTATAGAGATAGAGATGAGTAGTAGGAAATCTACAGCTGAGAGAAAAATCGATGAACTACTGTTACTGCTTCAAGCTGGAGATGTTTTAGTTGTGAGTGAACTTAGTAGATTGGCTCGTTCTCTTTCTGGCTTATTTGCTATTGTCAATACTCTGATAGAGAAAGGAGTTTGTCTCATAGCCTTGAAACAAAATATTTCTCTGGATAAAAACAATATCAATGATATGCAAAATAAAGTCCTTCTCACGATGTTCTCTCTTATGAGTGAACTGGTACGAGATTTTATCTCAGCTCGTACCAAAGAAGCCCTTAAAGCGAAAAAAGATACAGGTATGGTTCTTGGTAAACCTAAAGGGATTATTCAAGCTTCCATGTACGATAAAGATGCCGCAAAGATTTTTGAACTTATGAAACTGAGTGTACCTCTACCTCTAAACAAGATCTCGAAACTCCATTTTTGTTAATTGATCATAATCATCTAATTCCGGAGTGTTTATATACTGTTCTAGATTATCCATTAGCTCTTGAATAGTCTCATAATTTTGAGGTGGCATGTAAATGATCTCGCCACTCTTTTCATTTTTAAGAACTGTTCCACTTTGAGAACGGATACCTGACTCATTATCCTCAAGTACTCTTTGAATCTCAACAATATGTTTTTTAAGTAGAAGTTTATGTTCATTTACAAGCTTGAACCCTGTATAAAGTGCCTCTTTGTATCTTTGTACTTCTTTGGCTTGATTTGATATGCCTGAATTTCCTACATCCGCACGGTAGAGTTCATCATGAGTTGTAACAATGTTTTCTATCTCTGAAGAGTCTTTGGCTTCTTGAAGGGAAAGTGCATTGATAAGAATAGTTTGGTGCGTATAGCGTTCAAACGGGCCACCAAACGCGCTGAACATCCGGCCACCGTAAAAGAGATATTTTCTATGGAGCCATTTTATCATAAAGTGGCCGGATGCTGTTTTTAATACTCTAAATTTTTTGAAATAGCGTGAGCT
>JBBRBK010000118.1:0-3662 GCA_038205935.1 Campylobacterales bacterium | reverse complement strand
TTACTTCCTGCTATGAAATAAACAGTGCCACCCTTCTGTGAAGTCATCTGTTTTATGTTGTCTGCTAACTTTTGTTTGTCTGTGAAAAATTCTGTAGAGGTCATTTCATTATCCATTGCCTTTAATTCTTCACCAAAAAGGAACGTGTCTCTGCTGTTAATGTAGAGAAGTTTAATCTTTCCATCAAACTTCTGCTTACTAATGTCTAAATCCTTCAACATTGACCTGAAGGGAGTTATCCCGATACCTCCAGCTATGAAACAGTTTGTTCGAGCTTGTTGTAGTACAAATGGTCCCATAGGTCCTCTGAGTGTCATCTTCATTCCAGCGACAAGCTCTAATAGCGCTTTTTTATAATCACTTGGATTCTCTCCAATTTTTGTTGTAATTGCAATTTTGTTCTCTGATGGACAAGATGATATACTAAAAAGTCTCATTGCTTTGTCAATCTTTTTATGCGTAATAAAGAACATGGCGTGTTTACCCGCACCCCACTCAAGAGGCTTTACAGGTTCAAATACAAATGTGTAAATGCCTTCATCCTCTTTCTTCATCTCTTTGAATACAAGCTCTTTAGTTGTTAATACTGCTCTAATTTCATTAAAAAAACTCATCTTACACCTCCTATTTCATGATTAAATAAGCTATTTCCTATTTTGTATGCTTTATCAAGCATTTTTTGATTCTTAGAAGCTGCATCCTTTACAAAAGCACCTTTCATAACCAGCCTTTTATATGGCTTAATACCCATTGCCTTTAGAGATTTTTCAAAGTACCTGAAGTATTTGTTGAATATCAACGGAATCGGAGCTGCTTGTGAATAAACAAAAATTGCTTTTTTAATGCCAAACCTTGGCTTGTGTTTATGGTCAGTCAGTGGATAAAATCTATCTACTGCATTTTTCAATAGACCTGATATTTGATGGATGTAAACGGGCGATGCTAATATAAGATATTCAGCATCCTTAATCTCCGAATAAAAATCCTTCAGGTCATCGTTGATTATACAGCGATCACTCTCAGGTTCTCTGCAATACATGCATGACTGACAAGGTCTGATGTTCAACTCATTGAGATAATAAATCTTTGTTTCAAGACCATTGTCTTTTGCGCCTTCTACCACTTTATTTACCAGTGTATAAATATTTGCTTGTTTTCTTGGACTTCCCACAAAAGCTATCAATTTGCTCATTTGTTTTTTCCCTTCTCCATTAATTCTTTTAGTGCATTTTCATCACATACTACACCATGTGCATTAAAAAATTGTTTTCCACCCTGATCGATTAATTTCTTTATGCTGATCTTAATTGCATCAAGGTCGTTGTAAATAAAGGGGAAACTTGCCTTTGTACCATGCTTTGCCTTCTTGGCACTCAATAAGTCGCCCACGATGGCATGACCGTTATCCAGTAATACGGATATTGATCCATCTGTATGCCCGGGTGTGTAAATTATCTTTCCTGAAGTCCCGTATGGCTTGAGGTCAATAATATCTGTATCTTTAACAACAATATCTGCTTTGAAAGGACTAATTTCAGAATTTCTCATGAACATCATAAGCAATTTTGGCAACAGGTTATTAATTTGAATAGGTGTAGATACACCTTGCGAGAGATAAAAGTCTTCAGACTCGTGTATCAAGACAGGTGCACCGGTTAGCTCTTTGACTTTACCAATAGAGCCTGTATGATCCAGATGATTATGTGTAATGATAACCAAAGAAATATCCTTGGGATTTATTCCATGTTCAGTCATATAACGCTTGATTGTCTCAAATGACTTTGGAATGCCAGTATCGACAAGAATATACTTCTCTCCTTTGATCAAAAATGCTTTTACATAGCCTAAGTCTATAGTCATTATCCTGTTCTCTATGATTTTCACATCCTTTTCACTTTAATTGATGGACTTTCATTTAAGTTCCTCAGATAGTAATTTTGCTACGGCATAATAATCAATGGCTTCTAACCCAGTGATTGAGTAGGCTCTGTTTAGGTGTTTGTCGGGCTCACTTAATACCTTCGCAGTTATTTCACCGATATCTTCAGCATCAATAAAACTTGTCAGCGCTTTTTTAACAGGTACAACAATACGGTCGAAATGCTTAATTTCAAAAGCGTGTATGCCACTTATATTCTGCATGAAAAAGCTGGGACGAATATGACAAAATGGTAAACCTGCCCGTTCTATATATTTTTCAATTTTATAATGCGGCGGTATTGGGTTATTTTCTATCCCAATAAGAGATAAAAAACTTACAAGTTTTATTCCACCCTTTGATTTTAATGTTTCTACAAAGGGTTTTAAATCTTCCGGCTTGCCAAGATGTGGCGGTCGCATAATAAACACTCTTTCAACATCACTTTACCCCTTGTTTTTTTCTTCCAATAATATTGAATTTGATTTTTCAAGTAGTGTAATTAGTTTGCCAAAATCTTTAGTGCCAAGTTTTTGCCTTAGCAGTTCCATCGTCTTCATATATTCTGAATAGGTATCATCAACCAGTTGTCTTGCCTTTTGAGTTGGGTTGAGAGAAAAGCTACGTTTATCTTCTAGTGACGGTATTTTTTCAATGTATCCCTGCTTGAGTAAATTGGAAACCATTACTGTGATCATCGGCTTTTTCACTTTAAAAAAGTCTGCTGCCATAACTGGATTGACTGGTTTATCACTTTTGCTAATTAATATAAGTAAACCCATTTCACTTGATCGAATAGGTAAGTCTTTTTTTATGTTAATGTTAAGGCGGCAGAACATGGATACCGTTTCTGCGCCTATTATTAATTCATCACTCATACAACACCTCGCATTATAGTTAATTGAATTAACTTTATTATAGTTAACTCGATTAACTATGTCAATCTATATATTTGTTTGATAAGCTTTTTAATCACTAGTTCAATATAAATAAATGTTCTTATGTTCCAAAGTATCTTTTACGATTTATGAGAAAGAAAGCTCCTGAAGTTCTGAATCATTCATAAAACACTTTGACATCTTTTTTTCCTCTCTTTCTGAATTTTGTACATAAAAAAAGAGACAGCGTCTATAGGTCGTTTAACTGACCTAAAACTCTGCCTCTATCTTTCGATATTTCATCCCTTTTGCTTGCTAAATAAAATTTATTCTATTGTTCTAATCTGCCACTCTCTCAATTTTATTACAGCTGCCATATCGTTTGGATATTTTAAATTAAGCCTATGTTTAATAACCGTGTTGAGAATATGACATTTTTAAGGGAATCCAAAATGACTTCCCTTAATTCACATTTTAAGAATGTTATGAACCACTTAATGGGTTTATTCAGCGGTTATTTCAACTTTCATCCTATCTGGGTCTTCAAAATACACACCATAACAATCTGGTCCACCTGCATAAGGATGTATATTTTCATATAATATTTTAATCCCCCTTTCCCTTAACTTTAGTGTAACTTCATCAATAAACTCTTTGTTTCCACCATGAAATGCAAGGTGGTTTAGTCCTGCTCTACATCTATGGTAAGGTATATCTAAAAACTCTTCCTCAACTTGAACAAATACAATATAAGTTTTCTCTAAAATATAGCTTATACCCTGTTCCCAATTCTGATATTCTTCATAGCCCAATTCATTTAATAACCATCCCCAAAACTCTTTACTTTTATTCAAGTCTTTAACATA
>JBBRBK010000117.1:0-3751 GCA_038205935.1 Campylobacterales bacterium | reverse complement strand
GTCAGCGACTCGTTGGACTTTGAACGTTTTGATGAACTAAACCGATGCGGAATTAGTACCAAAGAATGTGGCATCGGTTTGATCGTTCGTCATACTGACAAAGCTGCAACTATGATACTCTCCGGTGTCTCTTATCACGGTTATTCTCCTAGTATTTGGCCAATGTTGGAAATCCATGAGCATTTCCTAAGTATGGGCGATCAGGAAAAAATTGTTTCTATCGATCTCTAAGAAGTCTCATGTAAAACGGAGAGAAATTTCTACACCTAAAGAATAAATGGTTTTTCAACCCTAGACAAAGGAAATATAGAGTGAAAATACGAGTTTACTACGAAGATACCGATGTTGGTGGTGTTGTGTTTTATGCAAACTATCTCAAGTTTTGTGAACGAGCGCGGAGTGAGGCTTTTTTTCAAAGAGGTCTCACTCCGATATTGGAAAATGGACACTTTGTTGTCAAAGATTTGAATGCTTCATATCACGCGTCTGCAAAGCTTGGAGATCTCTTACATGTAAGCACTTCTCTTATGGAAGTTAAAAAAGTTTCATTTAAACTGCATCAAAGTGTTTATAGAGACAAAGAGAAGATATTTGAGATGGATATCACTCTTGTCTTTATTGATTTTAATGGTAAAGTAAAAAAGTTTGAAGCGGCAAATTTAGATCTACTTCACTCACTTTTCACTTGAACTATAGTTTACAAAGTTTGAATATGATGGCTGCACAAGATTGATCGGATAGATGATTTGATTATTTGTTATCGCCAGCGGATATTCTCTTGCCTCATTTGTTATACGATTAAAAAAGTAATCCACTCCAAGGGTTGTTGCATAGTTAATCCAGTCATAGGTGATGTCATTATTGAGGATAAGATTTGTGTCTGTAATGGCAGTATTATCTTTTGAGATAGAGTTTGCGATGATCATATTTTTTCTATCATTGTACTGCGTCATCGACAAAATTAGTGGGTCATAGTTGATTTGAGTTGATAAAATATTTGCTTCATTCACTTTATAAAGTGTTATCTGCGAAATGATAATTCCTGTTTTTGAAACAGGTGTATTTGTCAAAAATGATGCATTGCTTAGTCTGTTGTTTTTCAGCTGTTTTTTGAGATTTGTTGATTTATCTATAGAAAAAGTATAGTTTTTTCCATGATATTTACTTTGAGCGTAGTCGCTGATTTTTTCTGTAATGGGCGATGCATCTTTAAAAATAACGAGTGGAGCGTGCGCTTCTTTTAAAAGTCTATCGGTCTGTGCTTTATAATCAATACCGCCGAAGAAAAGATGAGTTGAAGAGGAAGAAACTTCACTTTTATTGATAGTTGGGATAAATATATTCATTTGCGGATTGAGACTGATGAGTTTATCGGCACCATCTTTTGTTAAAACTGCAACGCCATAGTGAAATCCCTCTTTTTGTGCATCTTGTAAAGCTTTTGCTAGACTATTTTTGTCTTGAGTCTGTGTGTCAAATGTTTTGATCTCAAAGGGACGATTTTTACTCAGCATGTAAGCAAACACAGCATTTGTTGTAGAAGTCGCATATCTTCCGATGATTTTTGATGGAATAATGATCGCAATTTTGAGTTTTTCATGCTCTTGAGGTTTTTGGATAGCTACTGCTACTTTTTTTATTTCCGGCTTTTTAACACGCTCGATATGAATTTTAAAAGGAGTTTCCTGCGGTGCTTGTGCTGGAATTTCTTGGTTTAGGGGAGTAGGGTTAAAATCTTGTATATACGTTTTTGGCATGTTCATAGGCGTATCAAAAGGAGTTTCTTGACAAAAGAGCAGGGTCGGAGCCAAAGTGATGAGTGTAAGGATTTTTAATTTCATAATAAACTCTTTATAATTTTAAGATCATTTAACGTTTGTATTTTTAATGATGGATTTCTCAGTAGAAATTGTGGATGGTAGATGGGAACGACTATATATTCTTTCAGATCTATAATGTGTCCTCTTACTTGATTAAATTCCTCTTTTGTTTGGGAAAATAAATTATAGGCATCTTCACCCAAAACCATGATAATTTTTGGTTTTATAAGCTCAATTTGTTTGAAAAGATAGGGCTTACAGCTATTGTATTCTGACTCAGAAGGTTTGTTTGAACCAAGAGGTTTGCACTTGCTTGCATGTGTATAGTACACATCTTCGATGCTGAGTTCCAGTACATTTTCTACCATTTTTCTAAGTGAATTTCCTGCTCTTCCTGCATAATAGCTTGAAGATTCATCTTCGCTTGCAGAAACAACAGAATCCACAATCATTAGCTGAGCATTCTTGTTTCCATACCCACACATACTCTGTTTTCTGGATTTACTCAGATCGCAAAGATGACACGATGTAATGCTTGCATGTAAGCTCTCCAGATCATCGGCAAGAGAGTCTAAACTCTTTTCGTTGATATTCATGAGCTCTGTATATTCAAATCCTAAGGCTTTTAATCGATATAAGTTTTGTAACATCACAAGATTTTGATATGATTTCAATAATATGTTTCTCTAGCCTTCTTTAAAAGATATTGTAGTATAGTTTAAGAGGTGTTAAATACAGATAAAAATGGACGAATATGGATGAATATGAAAAATAGACTTGCTATATATCGATATACCTTATCATCTTTGGGCGAAGTAGAGAGTTTGGTTAGAAAATTACAAAAAGATTCTCAAGAGTATCTTTTAGTTCAGATCTCCGTCCATCCTCAAAATACACTATGGGTAGAAAGCCTGAGCGATTCTTTAAAAAAAATATTTCCTTCTCTTGAAATTTCCTTACTCAACTTACAAAACACTACAGAAGTTGATGTGGTGCTTTATACAATGGATACAGAGTTCAGCAAAGATGAGATCATTTATTACCTTCAAGAAGATGGACTCAAAACTCAAAATGATTTAAAAACTTGTAAAACAGATCTTATAAACAAATACTTTTCAGATCAACTTACAGGTTTTCCAAACCTTTATCAGCTTCGCCGTGATGTTCAAGATCATGACAATAAAACTTATATTTGTATGACGATAGACAATTTTAAAATGATTAATGATTTTTATGGTTTTTTAGTTGGAGACTATGTCTTAGAACAGATGATATTAAAATTACAAAATCATATAGAAAATGCACAGATATACCGTATTTCAGGTGCAGAGTTTGGAATCTTAATAGATGAAATGATGGATTTTTATAGTTTAAAAAATTATCTTTTGGAGCTTAATATTAAGCTAAAAAATCTTGCATTTCGTTATCAGGACAGTATCATATTTACTAATATCACATTTGCTTCTGCAGCTGGAGAAAACCATAGTAGCCTTTTTGCCAAGGTTAGCATGGCCCTCAAATATGCTAAAGAGATGCAATTGCCTTTTTGGATTTATGAAGACAGAATGAATTTTGAAAGTGAATATAAGCTCAATATTCTGACATCATTTAGAGTCAAAAGAGCAATAGAAAATTCTGGAGTCATTCCTTATTTTCAACCTATTATGTCAAATAAAACAGGCAAGATAGTAAAGTTTGAAGCACTTGCGCGACTTATAAATGAAGATGGAGCTATTATGTCTCCGTTGCAGTTTATTCCTATCTCAAAAACCATAAAAGTTTATGCAGAAGTCACTAAAGCCATTATAGAAAAAACATTTGAAATCTTTAAAGATAACGAGTATGAAGTGAGTATTAATCTCTCTATCGAAGATATTATGAGTGCCGAGATCTATACGTTTATTATAACAAATCTCAAAAAATATGGAATC
>JBBRBK010000116.1:0-3802 GCA_038205935.1 Campylobacterales bacterium | reverse complement strand
ATCTCAGTACTCCCGTCACATCCATACAGCTCAATATGAAAATATTACAAAAAGATCCCAATTTTCAAAACAATGCCGCCTTGGGAAGAGTAAATAAAAGTGCATCTATGATCTCAGAACTCCATGAAAACCTCACACTTTTACTCCATGAAGAAACATTTTTAATAAGTGAAATAAATGTTTGTAGTGTTGTCACTGACGTGATTGCCATGCAAAGACAAATCTATCCTAATCTCAAATTTATCAATGAATGTAACTCATGTATAAGCCGTCTCAACCAACATGCCATAAAACAAATTTTGCAAAATATTGTCTCAAATGCTTGTAAATACAACTCTTCAGAGGGATTTGTAAAGATCTATTCTAAAGATAGAACTTTATATATTCAAGATGGTGGCAAAGGGATAAAAGAACCCGATAAGATCTTTGAACGCTCTTATAGCGGGGAACACAGCAGCGGCATCGGTCTAGACATCGTCAAACGTCTTTCCACTGCTATGGATATAAATATTCAAGTAGATTCAGATGAAAAAGGCACTCTTTTTACATTATTTCTACCTTGAAAGATAAACTATTTACTCTATTGCTTTTTTAAGTTCATCAGGAGAACTAACAAAACTAATCGAATTGATGGTATTTTCTTTAAATTTTATAATAGTAATTTTTCCTTTTTGACTCAGAAAATAACGCGTAAATGCTCCATCATTACTTAATAACACAGAATAAGAGTATTTTTGTAATTTTGGAATTCCAAAATATTGGATAATAAAGTTTGGTATGGTACTCGTATCAACAACAAATACAGCGTTGTGTTGCTCTAAATATTTTCTATTTTGTGTTGCAAGATACTCATTGACTACTGAGCCTGTTCCTTTTTCAAATGCTATAATCAAAGTCTGAGGCATCTTATCAATATGATGTATTTTTCCAAACTGATCTTTTAAATCAAAAGGTGAGACTAAGTCTCTAATATTATAAGGAGTCGCCCAAAGATGCAGCGTTATACATAGCAGTAGGATACTTTTTTTCATAAACTCTCATCCATTTTTACATCTAAATTTTATAGTATTATCACATATTAGCATTAGGTGATTGTTAATTCATTCATATTGAACGTAAAGAATCTCACTTTTCAATATAGTAACCAACACCAAAGGTACTCTTTATGATATCTGTAGGCAGTTTATTTCTAAGTCTCCAGACAAGAGTTCGTACGCTATATTCTGTCCCTTTATTATTTTTCCATATATGTTCAATGAGAAAATCAAAACTCATGATTGAACCGAGTTTTGTAATAAAAAGTTGCATAAGTAAATTTTCACTTTTTGTAAGGTTTATCTTTTGATTGTTATAAAAAGTTTGACGGTTTTGCATATCAAAATGGTATAACTCCGCAAAAGGGGTTAAGAGCGCAAGTGATTTTTGATCGTTTTCTCTTTTCTTTTCTTGTGCATGCTTGTATAGAGCCATTTTTATCATAGCATGAATAGCGGAAGGCTTAAAAGGCTTTACTATAAATCCATAGGGCTCAGTTTTACTGGCTGCATCAAGAATATCTTCATCGGTATGCGCTGTTACAAATATAAAAGGGATGGTACTGTTTCGACGTATGGTATCTGCTAGATCAATACCATCTAGCGTATCATTGAGGGAAATATCTATAAGAATAATATCAGGAGAAAGTTGCGTTATTTTATTTTTTGCAGAAATTATATCGTAGGCCACTGTTATGTTGGAGTAATTTTGCTTTTCAAGTGAAAATCTTAGATTCATGGCTGTCACTTCATCATCTTCTACAATAAGCAATTTTATATTTTTCATGAACTAACCCCTATTTTAAGAGTATGCGTAATCTCTTCACTATTTACGCATAATATTACCTTTTTATAAAAGAGTTATGCTTGACTTAAGTTAATAGGAACATCCTATAACCAATAACGGGGATAATGCCTTTTAGTATTGCTTGATAAGTTATTAATAAGCAATGCGATACTAAACATCACAAAAGAATCTAACAAAATTGGAAAAAATGCAAAAAGATACCCAAGGGCATGTGTTTGAGCACCTCCGACGATAGCTACCAACGCTGTCGCTCCTCCGGGTGGGTGAAGAGTACGAGTCAAATGCATAACGACAATCGCCGTTGAAACCGCAATCGCACTGAGTATTTCTATCTCTAAATGTAGAAATTTATAAAGGGTTATTCCTACCAAGGCAGAAATAACATGTCCGCCTAGAAAATTTCTCGGTTGGGAAAAATCTGCCTGAGGGGCCGCAAATATTAAAACAGCCGAAGCTCCAAACGAACCAACCAAAAAGAGGGTATCCGTGGGATCGATGTGTATCTTTTCATTTAAACTCGAAATTATATAGATAGCCACCAATGAACCAAGCCATGACCAAAGAATTCTAGAAAATGGTTCTCTTGGAGGACATCCCTCAAAACCTCGCATTCTTTTTGTATATACTTTTACTTTCTTGCGCATACTGCCTCACTATTTTGATTGTTTTAGAATTATTGTATAGATTTATAATTTACAATCTTTACATGTAAGGTTATTTAGAGTAGTTTCTTCAAACATTTTACGCATTAAACTCTTTGGTTCCATCCATTGATCATGCAAAGCACATTTATTTACACTGTCACAAATACCTATACCTAGGACACAACTCTCATTATCTGTTTCATCATTAAAGGTATTTAAAATATCTATAAGTTTGATCTCTGATGCGGGTTTATTCAATTCATATCCACCTTCTCGCCCTTGTATAGATGAAATAAATCCAGTTTTTACAAGTATTGCCATAATTTTAGTTAAAAATTTATACGAGATATTCAATGTCTCAGCGAGTTCTTTTGCACTATAAAGACGGTTATCACTATGATTGGCAATAAAATTTAAAACTCTTATTGCATATTGCGATGTATTATGTAATTGCATATAAACCCCTTTTCAGCTAAATTATACAAGTTTTTTTAAAAAATAAATATTAATTCTACTATTTAGTAGTATTTAATCTTAACTTTGCTACTTTGATTGTTGTTTTCAAGGGAAAATACAGTTTTTTGGGTTAGAAGTATAAATGAAACTTTACTTCTACGATTCTTCTAACCTATCTTTACAGTACTTTTGAAGTATGAGTGCATGAGTGTGTTTTGTATCTTTTGCACCATAAACAAAGGTAACTTTGTCATGCTGATGCAATAAGCGTAAAAACTCTTCCACCGCGTCAGCCCTACTTTCAAGTTCTGCTACATAATTTCTTTTAAACTCTTCCCATTTTAATGGATCATGAGAAAACCATTTTCTAAGAGAGGTGCTTGGTGTAACATCCTTTGCCCAAAAATCAATATGAGCAAAATCTTTGCTTACTCCTCTTGGCCAAATTCTATCTACCAAAATCCTAAATCCATCATCTTCACTTGCAGCTTCATAAGCGCGTTTGAGTAAAATATTCATCTTTCATTCCTTAAAATAACTGCATCACTATTATTGTATATATTTTGAGCTTATAGATTTATTCTTTAAAAAAAAATGTTAATTCTACCTTTTAGTAGTATTTAATATTCCTTAGCTAAAATTCCAACTACTACTTAAAGGTAGAATTTAAAACAGGAGTTAAAATGTCTGAGCGTATTACCAAAGATATGGCCAGAAATATCTACTTTGGCGGTGGTATTTTTGCTATTTTGATATTCGTAGGATTGGCATTTGACAGTGCTCATCAAATACCAAAACTAAGTCATTCAGAAAATATTACAAAGTCCGTAGTGGCAGGAAAGAAAATATGGGAAAATAAT
>JBBRBK010000115.1:0-4002 GCA_038205935.1 Campylobacterales bacterium | reverse complement strand
GGCTTATAGAACCGCAAGGGATGCGTAAAAATATTATTGCTGTGTTGATATTTATCGGCGCTTTACTTTCCGTATATACTTTATGGGGTCTTTCTGTACAGCCTACGACGGTATCGCTTCAAAATCATCTACTCTATTATGTCAATCCTACAACAGATTATCACTGGGTTGCAATCATCTATCTACTAACAACATGTGGTTCGCTTTTACTCAGTAGCAATCTTTCCATCAGGCTTTTTGGATGGCTAAATATACTAGGTATAAATCTAGTTTTTTGGATCGTGCCTAATCGTGTAACATCGGTTAGGTGCCTTTATGCCGCACTTGTAAGTTCCGTTTTATATCTGCATTTTGTAAAACGACGTATCGCTTTTCTTGAGATGATAAAAAGCAATGAAAGCCAGTGGGGTGAAAAAATGGAAAAAGAGTTGAATAAACTTGCAAAAAGAGTAACTAAAGAACTCTAAAAGATACGCTTACATGTAGAATTAAAAAAATGATACAATTTCGCCAAAATTATATAAAGTAGAAATAATGAATATTAATGAGATAAAAACTCCTTGTTATGTGTGTGAAGAACAGCTTTTAGAAAACAACCTCAAACTTTTAGATCGTGTGCAGCGTGAGAGTGGAGCGAAGGTAATACTAGCGCTCAAAGGTTTTGCGATGTGGTCAACTTTTGATCTCGTTTCAAAATATCTTCAAGGGTGTACTTCAAGCGGACTTCACGAGGCAAAACTAGCTTACGAAGAGTTCAAAAAGTTTGACTCCAAAAAAGAGGTTCATACTTATTCTCCAGCGTTTAAAGAGAAAGATATCGATGAGATCGCTTCTATCTCGGATCACATCGTTTTTAACTCACCTTCTCAGCTTTTGAGATTTAAGGATCGTGTCTTACATGTAAACCCAAACGTTTCTATTTCTCTTCGCATCAATCCTGAATTTTCCTCATCTCCCGCTGACATGTACAATCCTTGCGGAGTTTATAGCCGTTTAGGAACGACTTTAGCAAACTTTGATGAGTCGATTTTAGAGCATATTGATGGGCTGAATTTTCACGCGCTTTGTGAGCAAAACGTTGATGCGCTTGAGGGAGTTTTAGGTGCGTTAGAAGAGAAATTTGGCAAATACATAGATGGACTCAAATACATCAATTTCGGCGGTGGACACCACATCACAAGAGTGGATTATGATGTTGAGAGACTCATAGAAGTGATCAAAGAGTTTAAAGCAAAACATAACAATATTGAAGTCTATCTCGAACCGGGTGAAGCTGTGGGCTGGCAAACAGGTTATCTCGTGGCAACGGTCTTAGACATCGTCCACAACGGCATGGATATCGCCATCTTAGACACTTCAGCAGAAGCGCATATGCCAGATACTCTAGCCATGCCTTATCGCGCAGATGTGCGTAATTCCGCAGAAGCAGGAGTGAAAAAACACACTTATAGATTTGGTGGAAACACTTGTCTAGCGGGCGATATCATGGGAGATTATTCATTTGATGAGCCTTTACATGTAGGTCAAAAAATAATCTTTGAAGACCAGATTCATTATACTTTTGTTAAAAATACGACCTTTAATGGTATCAAACTTCCATCTTTGGCAATACTTCGAAAAGATGGTAAATTAGACATCATAAAAGAGTTTGGATATGAAGATTATAGAAATAGATTGTCTTAGAAAAGCTTATATAATAAAGGAGAAAAAATGATAGAAGATAAAGAACGCTGGAATATTCGTCATGTCAATAAACCGATGCCGCACTATGTATCGCCGACTTTGGAAAAGTACATCAAAGAAGCTAATGTTGGACACGCACTTGATGTGGCTTGTGGAACTGGGAGAAATACTCATTTTCTAGCTGATCTTGGGTTTATCGTAGATGCCGTGGATCTTTCAGATTATGCGCTGAGTTGTATTCGTGAAGATGCCAATATAAATAAGCAAGAAGTGGATTTAGATGTTTATAATATCGAAGATAAATATGATCTTATCATTAACATAAACTATCTCAATCGTCGTTTGATGCCACAGATGCTAGTTAGCTTAAAAGAGGGCGGAGTTATACTTTTTGAAACCTTTATTTCTGCTCATAATGTGCCTGAAAATGGGAGTATGAACCCTGATTTTCTTTTAAATACCAATGAGCTTTTACGCTCATTTTCAAACTTGGATATTATCTACTATGAAGAAAAAGATATCGTCAATCTTCGAGGTGAAGATGCGAGACTTGCTTCTTTGGTAGCTCGAAAAGCCTAAGTCAAAAGCTTTAAGCCCAAGCCTCGATCTTGCCTGAGATATCCATAGATGTTAGGTAAAGACGAAGATCGAATTCGAGTTGATGATACGAGGGTTCCATATGCATGCAAAGACTGTAAAAAGCTTTGTTGTGTTCTTTTTCTTTAAAATGCGCTAATTCATGCACGACTATCATACGTAAAAACTCCTCTGGCACACTTTTAAACATCGAAGCCACTCTTATCTCATTTTTGGCTTTGAGCTTGTTTCCTTGGACTCTTGAGATAAAATGATGCGTTCCTAGAGCGTTGTGGATGACATTGATTTTGCCATCATAGAGCACTTTGCTCAAAGGTGACGTTTTTTTCATATATTCATTTTTGAGTTCGTTTACATAGGAAAAAAGGGCTTTGTCTGTTTTCATCGTATGAGGATTTTTGTATTTGTTCTGCAGGTGGGCTTCAAGTTTGTCCTGCTTTATAAGCGCTTGGACTTGAAGCTTTGTTTGCTCGTTGTAGTGACTGAGGTACTTAAAAGTGTTCATAAAAAATTATAAAAGCTTTTTCATAAGTTCAATGTGGTAGCTTTCTTGATAGTTCACAAAATCAAAAAAACGTTTAAGTTCATCATCATGGATTGCGTCTGAAAGTGCTCTACACATCTCTTTTGCGCCTTCCTCTTCAGCAATGCCATCGATCACAAATTTCTCTATATCTTTGACAATATACGTCATAGCATGTAACTCTCTTGGAAGTGCGAGAATTCCCATTTTTGCCATCATCTCGCCAAAAGACTGGAGATGAAAATGAGACTCGTCTATAAGGTCTTGAAAGACATTAAAGTGAGTAAGATTTGTCGTGCGAACTTGCATGTAGGCATAAACTAGGATCAGTTCATACTCTTTATAAGACTCTTCAAACAAAAATATCGTCAGTGAATCTATCTGCTCTTGAGGCAAGTTTTTATCTGCGTATTTTCTAGCCATATTGAAAGCGGTAACTTGTGCATCATTGGCTCTATTATCAAGCAACGCGGCAATATGATGGATCATATAATCTTCATCAGTAATCATTCTGGCATTTAAAATATCTTCACCATAAAGTGCAGAAGTTTTTTTGAGTTCAACGATAAGATAACGGAGTATTTCAAAGACACTTTCACGCTTATGAAGCATTTTTGTACGGTCATAATTGTAATCATCACCATCTTTTAAAACTTTGTCTCCAAGCCATTTCATATGGCGAAACTCTATGGTTGAGAAGTTGTACAAATCACGTTTTATTTGTTTATCGTTGATTGCAAACGACGCAAAAAGGATGTCTAACCACAGCTCATGTTTTGCTTGATATAGTTTATTCATTGATATTTTCCTCAACTTCACAGCTTTCTTTCATTTTGATGATGTGCATCTCTTCATTTTCACCAGCTAAAAGGTGTTCTCGATTGATAAGTGAAGCCACAAAAGCTTCAAGCACCATATCTGTACATACTCTTTGTTTTGGAGTTAAGCCACCTAATTTTAGTTCCATCTTTGCAAGTGCTTTTTTACCGTTTTGGATATTATCGCCTTTAACCATTTCGCTAAACATCGAACCCACAACCACGGTATCTTGGCATCCGTTTGTAGCAAACTTCAGGTCTTCTATGATCTCTTTTACTGTTTTAATGTAAAAGATCACGTATTCGCCACTTTTTTCGTCCATAGCAACACCAACGCCGCTTGGATCTTCAATTTTTCCATAGTTTTTTGGAGCCATTAGG
>JBBRBK010000114.1:0-4202 GCA_038205935.1 Campylobacterales bacterium | reverse complement strand
GGATCGCCAGAAAAAAAATGGTTATATTTTTTAAACAAAGAGATAAAAGAGTATGAAAATCTGCGTTATGGATTGTTTTGTAAGTTGCTGAAGCTAGAAGAATTTAGTGCTACAGAATTTACTATTTTGATAAGTAATTTTCTCAGTAAATCTTTAAACTGCCACATAGACGAATACACGACAATAATGAATGTGGATGAAGAGTTTCAAGTACATATTTATAGATTTAATCTTATCAAAAAAAAGTGTCCGACCTTTAGACATTTTGATACTCTCTTTTCAGAAATAATTGTAGATATCAGTGACAAAAATAAGAAAATAGTTCTCTTAGAAAATATGAAGAAGGATCATCAGCTCATACAAGTGTCGCTTCAGCAATTTGAGGAGCTTTTAGAACAAAGATGCAGTATTAAAGATCTGTTTTGTAAAAAAAGAAGATTTTAAAAAAAAAATCCAGACATAAGGCTGTCGATAAGCTTCTTTATACTTCTCTTAGTTACAAAGAGGAGTATATGATGCTAAAACTACTGGATGATTTCTTCATAACAAAGATCAAACCAAAGACTGGTTGGTCAGATTCAAAGCTCAATCAAACTGATGAATATTATTTCATATATAAAGATTTTTTACTTGAGTTAAAAATACAGTTCGAAATCATCGGCTATACAGCTGAGGCTAATATTGCCATCGTAAATTTTGGGTATATTTTAGATATCAAAAAGTGGTCAAGTAGAGATCAAAGACATAAATGGATAGAAGAGTTGGATGAACAATCCGGAAAATCCACAAAACAATACTTTGATAACGTTGAAGCAAGAAAATTGTTGTTACAGTTCATTGAAAAATCTATTTCAAAGTATTTAAAAAATGTTAAACCTGCAGTTGTAATAAGAGGTGCTCACAACGACATTAAAGTGCACCTTCAAAGATATCAACAACTAGATAAGGCTTTCTTTGAAAATAACTATATTAAAAAAGAGTATGACATTAAAGAGGTTTCATCACTTTATGAGATAACTCTTGCAAAAAAAGATGACGATACTGTTGTATGGACTTATAGTAAAACTGAATTGTTTTTAAATCAACTAGTGGATGTATTTAAATGAAAAAAATTAATCAATATGTTGAACCATACTTATTACTACCCTCATGGAAAATAACTTCTGATTTTGATCAACAAAATCATCTCTTTAGTGGCATTATAGAAACGAAATATCTTCTTGAAACTTATTGCTGTACATGTGGGCATACGGAATTTGTCATTAAAGATCCAAGAGATGCTCATCAATATATTTGTCGTGAGTGTAATAATGAGATTTTCTATGACGCTCATCACGCTTTACAAAACATATATGACTTTCAGCTTAAAAATTTAGATGTTGAGTTTCCTTTAGAATATGAAGTGTTTGTAGACAATGCAAAAGTAGCAGCACGCTACTTTATATTACTTGCAAGCGAAGTAGACTTTTTAACACAAAAGGTCATCTATATCAAAAAACCTATATACAGTTTGGTATTGTCATCTGATGGAGATGTAGAGGAGCTATATGAATTTGAATATGATGAAAAAATCTTTGTAGAGCTAAAAGGCAGACTCACCGATTATTTGAATGAAACCAATCATTTTAATCTGCCAAAACCTCAAAACAAAAGAGCTACTCTTTCATACGTAATTTTCTTTTTAAAGCATAGGTACCTCAAGGATGATGAGTTTTATAATTGGAAAAATATTGGGCTAATAGAGCCAAAAGAGGTGGATGTGAAGAGCGCAATCGCACAAATCTCAAGTTATAGAAAAGAGAGATCTATAAAAAAAGCTGTTTATAAAAACTATGAGTACCAAATGAACGAGTTTGGGAGGTATGATCCCTTTTATACATTGGTATTTACCGAAAACTTTGAAGATCCAAATCTTGTAGTAGAATTTTTAAATCTCAATATCTCAAATAATTTGCATGAAGAGATCACACGTTATGAAATTGAGGTCTTTATAAAATTTCTAAAATCTTATTACACGCAGATGCAGATATATAAACTCTTTATCAAAGAACTAAAGCATGCAGAACACTCCTATCTTCGAGACACTGTAATAGAATATTGTATGACTCCAGAAACGATAGAGCGAACATTTACAAAGGTAAAATGCACAATGAAGGCAATTCATGATGAACTTTTACAATGTCAAACAGTGGATACATATCAAGCTATCTTTACATGTAAGCTAGATTACACAGAAAAAGAGTTACATGTATGTGCTGATGTGGAACATTGCACAGTTTGTCTTCCTCATACAGGTGAAGAACTCTACAATTGGGGTCAAACGTTGCAAAACTGTATGGCAAGTTACTTTTATATGATCCAAGAGAAAAAAACTCTTATTTATTGTTTTTTTACAGAGGGTAGGCTGGCTTTTGCTGTTGAAATGAAAGATGGAGTTATTGTTCAGTCGAGTGGCAAATATAATGCGGTATTAACGCATGACGAAAACAAAATACTCAAGCTTTGGTTTAAACGATTTTTTTCACAACAAACTGAGGAGTTAGTATATGTCGCTTGAAAACAGTTGGATACTGACTCATGTAAACTCTGAGTCTACGAAATATTTTCATCATTATTTCTGTACATGTAAGCATATCTGGAGGTTAAAGACAGCTATTCATGAGCCTTTTGCTCCTGATGTTGTGTGTCCAAACTGTGGGAATGATTATTTTTTAGATGCTGATGAATTTTTAAATATGAAAGCTACAAAAATATGGAAATTCTTTAACTGGGCAAGTGTTGTAGATCAAAACGAATACTCTTGGAGTGTTACACTCAAATACAAGACTCCAAGTTATGATGAAAAAACAGATGAGCTCCATATCATCGAAAATGAACTCTTGTATATCAATCTTAAAAAAGATGGCAGTGAGCGTTATGAAATGAAATCACTTTCTCCTCTTGTCTCAAAATACAGCCTTTTTTTAGATGAGAGTGTTCAACAGTTTTCCAAACTTTTGCCAGTCTCCGCAAAACGCACTTTATCTGAGTTTATTTTCTCTCATAGATCTCAAGAGATAGCTTGGATTGATGAAGAGAAGATACAAGGGTACTCGTTTGATCAGAAACTAGCGTTTATACAGTTCTTTTTAAAACATAGTCATCTTCAAGAACATGAGTTCTTCGTATGGAATTTAACATTTTTAGATCAACACACTATAGGGTATCCAACACAGTTGCAGATGTTAGATTTTATAGCAGATCATCGGAGTGAAAAGATCTTAAAAAAAGCGCTTTATAGCTCTTACGAAAAGCAAATAAAACTTGGAATATATTCTCCATATAGTGATTATACATTTGCAAGAACGATAGATAATGTAGATTTTTTAGTACAGCTTTATCATCTAAGCCCAGATGTAAAACGAAATCTATTTACCGAAGAGACATTTAACGTGGCTTTGAATTTTATGCAGTTTTTGAAACGTCATTACACACAAAAACAGATCACAAACTGCTTTATGAAGGAGTTTGGCAATCTAAGAAAATACAAAGCGGCACTTCAACATCTTACAGATACTCTGCGAATGTTTCAAACTAGAGGCATCCTTGAAATATTGGATCAACATTTTATAAAGGTGAAACTCACAACAAGAGCGCTGCATAATGAAGTCGCTCGGATATCTCACATCGCTTCTTATGCATTACAGAGTAAAGAGATGTTTGATTATGATGAGCGTTACACACAAGCATGCAAAAAAGTGGATGATCTTGAGTTTAAACTCCCTGTATCTGTGATGGAACTAGGGTTTTGGGCGAGGATGCTGCGCAACTGTATGTTTGGTTACAGTAGGCGGATACATCTGCAAACATCGATCATCTACGGAGTGTTTCGTGATGATGAGCTTTTATACGGCGTTGAGATTCAAAATCTTCAAATAACTCAAGCCAAAGCAATGATGAACGCTAAAGTACTAGAGGATGATATGAAGATTATACAAAAATGGTGTAGCGCATTTAGTGCATAAAGTAATAAAGAAACTATTTACGATGAAAATATATTATAAACTGTAAAAAAAGAATTGAGGGCACCTCTAAAAACCTACCTATATTTTTCTAAAAGCCCAAATTCGATAAAATAAAGATACAAATGTCATAAAGGTAAGGAGATTTTAATGAGCAAAAAGAGCAGAGGGTTGTTTGACTATGAGTATCAGTTAGACTTG
>JBBRBK010000113.1:0-4365 GCA_038205935.1 Campylobacterales bacterium | reverse complement strand
AAGTTTACCCGAACCAACGATTTGAGCAATAAGATATAAAATAACAGTCGTGATAGAACCAAACGCCGCTAAAGTACGGATTGGTCCTTGACGAAGTCTGTAAGATGCAACGTCTGCAAATGTGTATTTTCCAAGATTTCTAAGAGGCTCAGCGATCATGAAAAGGATGATCGGCCAACCAACTAGAAAACCGATAGAGTAGATAAGACCATCATATCCTTTTGCGTAAACAAGCCCAGAAATACCAAGGAATGAAGCCGCAGACATATAATCTCCCGCGATAGCCATACCATTTTGAAAACCTGTAATTCCTCCACCCGCTGTGTAGAAATCTTTTGCACTTTTTGTTCTTTTAGCTGCCCAATAAGTGATCCCTAAAGTAGCACCTACAAAGATGAAAAACATCACGATAGCGGACATATTTAGCCCTTGCTTTTGCACTTCGCCTGTGATTGCATCTGAAGCAAAAAGAGTGAGTGCAGAAAGAATTAAGAAAGTTAAAACTCTGTGCATTACATATCCTTTACTGAATTTTTAATTTTGTTTGTAAGATCATCGAACTCTGTGTTTGCTCTTCTTGTATAAATACCTGTAAGGATAAAAGCAAAGACGATAACAGCCATTCCTATAGGAATACCTATGGTAGTAACTGAGTCACTTGACATCGGCGTTCCAAGCAAAGTCGGGTCAAACGCTATGGTTAAAATAAATGCGAAATAGACTACTAATATCGCAATAGTAAGTTTGATTGAAAACGCTGTACGCTTTGTAACTAGCTCTATATAATTCGGATCATTTTTGATCTTTTCTACCAATTCTTTTCTCATAAAATCATTCCTTTTTTATTTAGAAGTTATAGTTTGCTATAACTCTGTATTCATCCCAGCCAAGAGGCGCTCCAGACGTTGCTTCAGCAAATTTTCTTGGAAAGTTTCCACGTAATTTCAATTCAAGATTTTTCACAGCTGCCGGTTTATAGGCGATATCAAATCCCGGTTCAGTCGCTGTTCTTGCAATACCGTAACCACTATTTTTGTCCATATCAAATGATGTATAGTACGCTGATGCTAAAACATTTGCACCCATATTTTTAAAATCATAAGAAACCGCTACTTTTGTTGCTTTTGTCCCAGCCATAAATTGGTGACGTGTTACCATCCCTTGTGTATATGCCGGCATTCCACCCCATGGTGTAATTGTAGCTTTATTTAGTGCAACTAAGCCTACAGGCGCAGAACCTGAATCATCTTTACTTTGTTCAGAGTAAGCGATATATGCACTTGCGTCACCTACAGCAACATTAAATTTTGCGGCTGCAAAAAGAGAGTTAACATCGCCTGCATATCTATTACCCACAGCATTTTCTTTGATCATCTGTGCAGATAATGACGGCTTGATTTTATCTGTCAAAAGACAGTTCCAACCAACATTTACTTCACCATAAACAGCATTTAAAATATCGTAAGCGTAATAATCCCATACTTGAGCTTTTATACTCTTACTTGGCGCATATGTTGCAGATGCAACTGTTACGCCATCAGTATCTTTACCGACTGCATAACTTCCCATATTTAAAAAATCACCTGTCTTATCTACATTGATTTGATATGTATAACCCGATGTAGCAGACAATACAGCTGACGCTGGCGCATATGTTGCTGCATAATAAGCACGTCCAAAACTTCCCTGTGCAAACTGAGTAACTTGAGCAAGGAGCAGTGTAGTATTTGGGATATCTTTGTTTGTCAATACATACGCTTCAAAAAGACTTGGTAATGTTCTTGCATCATCAGAACCTGCTAATGGAGTATCAAGTTTTTGACGTCCACCTTTGAATGTCGTATTGTCATACTTGTATTGTAAATATGCTTCGCCTAAGATTGAATAGCCGTCACTATTTTTTCCAAATAATGATGGATCTTTATCTGGAGATGATGCTACTTCATTCGTTGTATAAAATGCAGTTCCTAAACTAAGACCTTTATAATCAGCCGTTTCAAACTTCAAGTACCCGCCAAGTGAAGTAGCATTACGGTGTAAAGTTTTAGTTCCCTCAAACTGTCTATCTATGTAAAAAGCACGAATCTGTCCACTTACATTCCCATCTTTAAACATTGAACTCAGGTCATCCGCTGCATTTGCAGATGTGAGTAATCCAATTGCCACTAAACTCATGACTAAATTTTTTTTCATTTTCACTCTCCTAAGTTATTAGGGTAATCTTAAATGAGAAAAATAGCATGAACGTAGCATTGTGACTTATTAGAAAAACAAATCGTTTGTTTAATCTATTTGCTACAAAAAGTTACAGTTTCTTTTCTTTTTTTTGAACTATGCTTACAGAACAGGTCATTCCGGCAACTATAGTGAAACCTTTTGGAACACTATCGATCTTTATTCGCACTGGAATACGCTGAGCCAGACGTACCCATGTAAAAGTTGGATTAACATTTGCCAAAAGTCGCTGATCGGTAACATTATCTCTATCTGAGATACCGCTTGCAATACTCTCAATATGCCCTTTGACGATGTAATCAGTCCCAAGCATATTCATCCGCGCTTCTTCGCCTACATGTAAGAGTGAAAGTTTGTTCTCTTCAAAATATCCATACACCCAAAAAGAATCTTTTTTTATCATCGCCATATGACTTTCTCCTCTTTGAATGAAATCTCCTTTACGTAGCAGAAGGTTATTTATCCAGCCATCACACGGAGCTTTAATGTCAGAACGGTGCACATCAAGCTCTGCGGTTTCAACTTGTGTCAATGTTTCTTCATATTTCGCTTTTGCTACGGCCACTTCAAGCTGGGCATCATTACGATTTTCCTCTGAGACTACCTCATCACTCAGACTTGCACGTCTTTGATACTGGTTTTGTTTCATCTCATATTCTGCTTTTCTTATCTTGCTTATCGCTTTTGCTGCAGCTAAAGCGTGTTCAAATCGTACTTTATCGATAGCAAAAAGCAGATCACCACGTTTCACAAATTGATTGTCAATAACGGCAACATCAGATACTAAACCGCTTACATCGGGCGCTATCATCACAACCTCGGCACGCACACGTCCATCACGAGTCCAAGAACTATTCATGTAGTTGTTCCACAGTTTAAGTCCAAGAAAAAGAGCAAGACCAACGACGCTAAGCGTAATTAAATAACGTAAAATTTTAAAGAAAGTGTTTTTCATAAGTTCCTCAGTGGTAGATATATAAACATGGTAAAGTAAAAAAACAGACAAAAAGAGCTACTTTAAAAAGCCCAGGATGCCAAACATGACGATACAGACCAGTTTCTGCGATAATGCTATCAACTGTAACCTGTAAAATAGCAACAATAACAAAAATCGGTAAAAGAGTAGGCATCTGAATACCGTACAACGTGATATCTAACGGCATGAATCCTCCTTAAACACAGGGATTGCAACTCTACTTAATAAAATAGTCTTAATAAGTGAAAGCTGAGCAATAATATGAATCTCCTCTCTTTGCTTTACATGTAAGGATTTGATTGTACTCTCAAGTGAGTCCAGCAAAGTTTGTTTTAAAACCTCTGTCGGTGTTTGAAAATACTCTTTTATTGCCTCTAAGGTTTGATCTACTAGCTTACACTCAGCCTCAAGTCGGTTGAGATTTTTTCTAATTCTCATTATCGCACCGCCTATTTCCAAAGTTGTTAGCAACCACTCATAGACAAGTCTACTTGAGCGGTTGTTAAGACGTCCTTGCGTTGAAAACTGCTGTATCATATCTCGTCCAAGACTCTCTAGTGATCCGCGTTGCAAATTTAAAGGTGCGTTACAAATATAAATAATTTGTTCTCGTAAAACTTTAGCCACCCTTCTTTGCGAGAGCGAGCAAGACCAAAAGTTTACAAGGATATACGCCGCACCTGCAAAGCTTACTCCGAGTAAAGAAGCGATAGTCGTCTCCATAAAAGTGGTCGGATCGATTTTGTAGTAAAGATCAAAAGAGCTTTGTGAGAAAAATAAAAAGACAAATCCTAAAGAAAATCCTATCCATTTAGGTCTTGTTGTCATCCACCCAACAAACATAAAAACAGGGATGATAACAAGACCAAGCGTATAGATATCTGTCGTAAACTCCGGAACGATATAAAAATCATATAAAGCGGCCACAAAAGCCGCACTTACAGCGCCCTTTAAAAAGTTCATCACAGCATCCAAAGGTCTTGGAAGCGTACCAATGAGTAGACCAATAACAACAGACATCGTAATAGTAATAGTTCCGTACTTCCAACCGCTAAGTAACCAAAATGCCATTGTGACCAGCAAAACGCCACTGCCTCGAAGTGCCGCAAGAGCAACGAGCACATTATCTGTATGTGTTTTAAAACGCACAACTC
>JBBRBK010000112.1:0-4376 GCA_038205935.1 Campylobacterales bacterium | reverse complement strand
GCTAAAAAGTATTTTTTTTCCGCAAGAGCTGTAATTAAAAATCGCGATGATCCCTCACTGTGATATCCCGGCATATACGATGGTAAGGGTTCATTGATTTGTGAAAAGATAACAGAAAAATCATTGCTATAAAGTCCTGATTGATAATTATTGAACTTTGGAAATTCAAAAGTGCTGTCGGGTTTATTGCCAAACGTATCCATGGCGTTGATAGTATGTGATTGAATCGATTTGAGTTCAACTTCGGTTCTGACATCTTGCATATCGATTTTATGCTTGACATAAAAATACAAGGGTGCTAGTAATATAAAAGATACAATACATGTATAAATCAAGCTGTAGCGACGAACGAAACTAATCTCTTCAACAATCAAGACGGTATCCTGTTCCATAGATATTTTTAATCAGATCTTGAGGAAGCTTTCTTCTAAGATTATTGATTTGTACTCTCGCATTTGCAGGGTCAACATCATTTGACCAAATTTTGTCATACAGTATCTCAAGAGTAAGAATATGGTTTCTATTCATAAGAAAAAGATTAAGAATCTCACTTTCAGTTTTACTCAGTGAAATTGACATACTGTTACATGTAAGCTCATATGTTCTTACGTTATAACGGTAATTATCAGGAAGTATAAGAAAGTCATCTTGCGTTTTATAGCAGTGTGTTTTTAAAGCATACTGCACTCTAAGGATGAGTTCCGTAAGATCAAAAGGCTTTTTGATGTAGTCGCAACATCCTTGTGCATATCCTTGTATAAGGGCATCAGCACTCGACATCGACGTAACAAAAATAGTTGGTATATTTTTGTTTTCATCCGCCAATGCTTTGCGAAGTGAAAAGCCATTGTATGTTCCTGGAACATTGACATCAAGTAACAGCAGATCATAATCTACCGAAAATATGGCATCAAAAGCATCTTCACTATTGACAAAACTATCAACCTTATAGTTTTGAGAAGATAAAAATTCTTCGATACTATCTTTTAAAATAACATCATCTTCAAGTAAAAGTAATCTCATTTTATGTGTCCTCTTGATTTTTGATTGGAGTTTGTATCGAGTAAAAGTGAAATTAACTCATCTTTTGTGTAGGTGTGAAGGTCTGTACGCAGTTTCTCTTCTAAAGCAATTTTATCCTCTGCATGTGCACACTGCTTTAAAGAAAGCAGATTTTTGGCAGTGTAGTTTTTCCATAGACTCGTTGAAGAATTTTGATTCATCGTAGAAAGATACAAATCTTTTCTTGAATAGGTCAAAAAACTATCGAGCTCCTCTTCAAAAGCACTAAATAATTTCATTTTCTTTTTAGAAAGAACGAGTACAAAAGAGCCTATATTTTCACCTTTGGCATTGAGAATTAAGCGAGAAAAGTAAATATAATCTTCTGCTTGAAGTATGCCATTTGTTAAGAGTTTGTTCAAACCTACACTTTTGAGATAAGAAATATGATGAATATTTGCATCATCGTTTGCTACAACCATATTGTCAATGTGAGGATTGTTTTTAAGTAAAACGGCCTGATCTTGGTATTTGTCATCCATTAAGACTAAAAGATCAATATCGTAATTTTCTAAATACTTTTTCATCGCATCAAAATTTTGAATAGTTTCAACAAAACCTATAAGATGATTTTTTTTTACTATGGGAATAGATGAGATGAGCACAAGCCGCCTTGCTGCTTCAAAAGAAACATGTGATTTTTGTGTCAGAACAATATCATCGAGATCAGGTCGATTGGTTTTAATCATGAGTCCGTTAGTGGAATGTTCCCAATTTCTTGCAAGAATAACAAAGTCTTTTGAAATGATTTGTGCACGCACTTTTGAACTGTTAAAAACTTCAATTGTAGATGAATATCTTTCAAGAATTTCTGTAATTTTTTGAGTATCATTATTTTCTATGGCAGTTTGCAAAGTCTCATTTTGAGCCAAGGCAAAGGAGAATGCAAATCCCTCTGCTTTCTCCTGTTCAATTTTTTTATCTAGTAAATTCATAAGCACTATATCGATTCTATTGACAAACTCTTGTTTTTTTTGTGTATAAAAATACACGATCAACGTGAGTAAAATCACCAATAATAAAGCCAGATATTTTTGATACAGTCTCATAAGAACCTTTGCCTGTTATTATAAGTTTTTAAACTAAAATAACAGATGCTTTTCAAAATTTTTATCTAATCTTTATATAGGCATAACCTTTGCGCTCAAGATCGATAATTTTGACTATTCCCGCAGGTGTGATGGTTGCAAAATCTTCGATTTGTTTATCCGTGACATGATTATTGTCCATTGTATGTTTACAGGCAAAAATTTTAACTTTATCACCACCTGCAAGTTGTAATCCTTTTAAACGAGATCTTGTGCCAGCGCCAGTTGGTCCACCTTTAGTGATATAAGGTTTTTCTTCAAAACCGGTATTATTAAAATCTTTCATAACGTATTGAAGGCATGGTCCAAGAGCAACTATATCTACCTCATACTCAATAAAATTTTTATCATAATATTCAATTGCATTATTGATAGTATTTAGCATCAAATGAACACGGTCTGCTTCTGGAAAATCACATTGATAGACAACTTTGACAACATCATTGTCAGCTTTTTCACTTGCTGCGAGTGGAAATACTGTTGTTGTCAGTGCAATAAATAGTAGATTAATAAGTTTCATAGTTTTATCCTTTTTAAAATGTATAGGTTAGTTGTTGTTCTAGAATCACGTTCACCTTTGACATCATTTGTTAAACGATTTTAGAAATCGTAACGACCAAATATTTCAAATTTTTATGGAATCAGCTTATATTGTAGATTCACATAACTACTGTTGACACTGTTTTGGCTCCTTGTTACAAATTGAAGTTTCCAATCTTTTGTTAATCCGTAATATTACTGTTTTTTACTTTGAAACTCTTTTTATACGTTTTTCTTATAATATGACTGGAAATATTATAAGAAAAGAACGAAAAGAAAACGAAAAGAAAAGAAAAGAAATTAGTATAAAAAAATATTAAATTTGATTGTTTATACTTTGAACGGAGTTGAAATCTCTACCACTTTATCGATATTGTTAAAAAGTGTATGTACCATCTCTTGAAAACGATCTGCGAAACTCTCTTTATCTTCTTGTGTTGTATCAGAAGCAATAGCACTCATTAAAATCGCCATAGGACAGAGCCCAACGACTCCAGCGTTATCTTCTCTTGGTGCTTTTTTGAGCTCTACTTTTATCTCACCACGCTTTATAAAGTGCCTTTAAGCCTTCCAACGCAATAATGTACGCGCCAGCAACAGTGCCACAACTATGCCCAGCACTTTTTACGATATCAATATATGAAAACTCTATAACGCCATCATTAACACCTAAAAACTTTGCCAGCTCATCTTGGACTACTATTTTTTCAAACTAATCAAATATTTTTCTGTATTTCATCATTTCTTACCTTATTTTAGATATAAGATTGTGAGATTAAGGTATTGTTAATTGCATCCGCTATGTTGGAGCTTAGGAATAAGATAAAAGAAAATTACGAGTTGATTAAAATATACACATAAACATAGCTTCCTATCTTGATGGTTTGATATAAACTTTCAAGCAGGAGTGAATACTATGAAATATCTCTATATTTTAAAAGTGGGTGAAACATTCCCAAGTGCACAAGAAAAATTCAGTGACTTTGACACTTGGATCTTCAGATTTTTAAAAAGTAAAAATGCAAAAGTGAAGGTTATTGATATCTTAAAAGATGAAAAACTACCAAGTATTAACAGTGCAAAAAGGTGGATCATCACAGGCTCGCATAATATAGTGACAGATGAACTGCCATGGAGTGTGAAACTTGAAAAATATATCAAAAAAATATCTAAGATCCATACACCGCTTCTTGGAATTTGTTATGAAAAATCCAGGGACAGTATACTAATTAATTACAACTTGCGATATATTTAGCAAAGTAGATTTTATTTTTATACTATAACCTTGGAGATGAAAATAGCAAGAATAAAAAGAGCTTTAAAAACTCGGGGTTAGTCCTCAAGTTTCTCATTTTAGTACAGACAATTAGGAGCGAATAGTATTACATGTCACTAAACACAGAACCCACTACTATACTTGCAACGACTAATAAAGCGACTTTAAACATAGCTAGACCTATAATGACTTGGGATGTTGTTTTACTCATCTTGTATCCTTTTATTTTTTGATACTAGAAGTATAGAAAAACTTTGTCAAGCCGACATCTACAAATACTTTACATTTTCTTTGCATTCTCTCGTTGAATATTTAGCAGAAGGAAGACAGTTCAATAGAATTATCACTCCAAAAAGTCCGTATCGTTTAAAACCACCGCGCCTTCGAATGGGCATTTTCCATTATCTAAA
>JBBRBK010000111.1:0-4464 GCA_038205935.1 Campylobacterales bacterium | reverse complement strand
TAAAAAAGGGAATCTCTTCTTTGTGGAAAACAAGCTTTTGAGTGAGAAAACTTCTCTTGAATATCCCTTTATACTTTTAACAGGTCGAACACGAGATCAGTGGCACAGCGGAACAAAGACCAATCTTCCGGCAACGCTTTTGAAGTTTAAAGAGTTAAATTTTTGTGAGATACATCCTAATGATGCACAAAATCTTGATATCAAAGATGGAGATGCACTCAAAGTAGTTTCAAAACGCGGCGAGCTTATCACAAAAGCTCTTGTAACTGAAAGTATTAATGAAAAAAATATTTTCATTCCCATCAGTAACAGAGATATTAATTATCTCACTTTAGATCTCTATGACGTAGAATCTTTGCAACCAGATTACAATCATAGTGCGGTTAAAATAATAAAACTATAAAAAATAATTATTTCCTTTTAAGAGAGAGTGCCATATACTGACTGACAAATAAATTCAGGAGCCAGAAGTATGAAGCAGTATGAAACGTATAAATGTAGTGTTTGTGGAAATGAAGTGGAAGTGCAACATGTAGGAGGCGGAACGCTTGTATGTTGTGGAAAATCTATGGATTGTATCACTGAAAATTTGACGGCTGTCAACCTGATGAAAGCATTTGCAGGTGAATCTCAAGCTCGTAATAAGTATGAGTTTTTTGGAGATTTAGCGCGTGAGGCTGGCTGGCATGTGATCGCTGAGCATTTTGCCGAGGCTGCGATGAATGAAAAGTATCATGCAAAAGCTGAATACATGGCTTACAATAAACTCGTTTACGGCCTAGAGATGCATGAGACATTGAAGAATCTTGATACGGCAATTGCTGGTGAAAACTACGAACATACACAGATGTATCCAAACTTTGCGGCAATCGCCGAGGAGGAAGGGCATAAAGATATCGCTCGCTTACTTAAAGCCATTGCAAAAGTGGAAGTGGAGCATGAACGTGAGTATGCAGAACTAAAAAAACTTCTTATAGATGAGGGATTTTTTAATTCCGATGAAGATGAATACTGGGTTTGTGAAGTGTGTGGACATGTTCATAGAGGAAAAAAACCGCCAAAAGCCTGTCCACTTTGTAAAGCACCTCAAGAGTATTTTAAACGTGAACATTTAAATTAAATAAATTTTATATAAGGAAAATATCATGGGAAAAAGAGGCATATCAATCCTCAAAGGGATCGAAGCACAAACGGTTACAACACTTTTAAATAAGGCTTACGCAGACGAATGGCTAGCGTATTACCAGTATTTTATAGAAGCAAAAGTAGTTAAAGGGATCATGAAAGATGCTGCAATTACAGAGCTAAACCAACATGCAGCCGATGAACTTCGTCATGCGACACTTATCAGCGGACGTATTTTA
Organism: Campylobacterales bacterium; assembly: GCA_038205935.1. Lineage (GTDB taxonomy): Bacteria > Campylobacterota > Campylobacteria > Campylobacterales > Sulfurimonadaceae > Hydrocurvibacter. The sequence goes on along the minus strand of JBBRBK010000111.1, from coordinate 3,100 downwards.
CAGCTTGGCGGAACGCCACTACTGAGCCCAAAAGATTGGTTTACACAGTCAAACTGCGGTTATGATGCTCCAGAGAATCCAGATGTACTCTCCATCTTAGAGCAAGCGATCAAAGGAGAACAGTGTGCGATAAGTACTTACAATGAAGTTCTTAATATCACAAGAGAGAAAGATATTATTACTTACGATATGGTCTCTACGATCTTGGCTGATGAAGTGGAACATGAAGAGGATTTGCAAGCCCTTTATGATGATATCCATGAGTTTATAGCCCAAATTAAGAAAAATATTCAGTAAGTTTTCATTTTACAAGAGGCCTTTTTTAAGCCTCTTATCTTTATGTAAGCGGTAAATTTTTTACCTAAAATCGTTGTACATGTAAGCTGGTTGATTTGGTAATTTTTTCATCTCAGCTTCAAAAAATTGTTTTAGTGTTTCTTTTTGATCTTTAGTAAGATCTGCTTCTTTATGCATTAGCAAGTAGCTTGTTTTTGGCATTGTTCCAAGATCGAGGAGTTGTATTGCACGTTTGAGTCTTTTTGTTTTTACTGCAGGATCCATATTTGCCCACTCAGAGAAGTTCAGCGCTTTACGTCCATCTTCGATATGGTCTTCCATCATCCAAGATACTGGAGAAATATGGCTATACCAAGGGTATTTAGTTTCATTTGAATGACAGTCGTAGCATGAAGGTTTGAGTACATCCATGACCTTCTTATCTGCTTGAAGCGTAACTGTTTCATCAACTTTTGGATTTTTAAAATCTGGTCTAATAAACTGTATCACAATCGCAACTGCGATGAGTGCATATAATAGTTTTATCATTTTTATCCTTGGTATAGTTTTAGAGGTAGAAGTTTATCGTTAAAGTTTAAACAAACAGCTACTTTATTATGGATACTCTATATTGATGTCACATGTTTGAGCAGTTTTAATGACAAACTTGTATTTTCCTTTTACTAACGGAGCTTTTATGTTCCAAGGGTTGTAGCCTGTATTGACCCTTTTATTATCTAAAGTAACTATTTTCATAGATGCACAAGCCTTGTTAGTTGCCTTTATAAATCCATCTTGATTTGTTTCAAAAAATCTCACAATCTCTTTTGAACTATGTGCAAATGTTGTCGTTCCTCTAGGTATTTGTTTATCAAAAAGTTCACCTAAATCTTGCTTTTGAGGTGTTTTTATATTTTTTGTGTTACTTTCATCTGTATTTTGCTCTTTGGGCTCTTCTTGTCTTATCTCAGGAGCTTTTGCCATTATGAGTTGTGCTCTATTTTCATAGTCATATAGAAATATATATCTCATTTTTAAGTTATGAGTAGGTTTTACAAACTTCGTATTTTTGATTATTTCTTCTGTGAATGTATTAATTGCTAAATTGTCGCCATGGACTAAAAAATTGATATTTTTTATTTCAAGATTGTTTGTGAGTGTAAATTCTATAACATTTTTATCTTTACATGTAAGCTTGTTTAATTGTTCTTGAAATTTAATACTAGCCATTAAAATAGCGTCGATATTTATCTCTTTATTATCTGTCATATACGTTGTCTCTTCTTGAGTTAAATTGACATTTTTATATAAGGCTTTGATATTTTGCAAAACAAGGAGTTGTGCATTCAGAGCTGTAAAAAACAAGATTCCTAAAATAAATATTTTCAAATCTTTCATCCTTTAAAATAAAACTTTTTCATTTCATTATCGAAATTTTACAGTAATATTGAGAGAATAATGGCCTAAAATCTAAGACATTACCTCAAAAATAGGTATTTAAAAATCACAAATACCTATATTTAAGAATCTTGCATGTAAAAAGATACACGGTTCCGACCATCATTTTTTGCTTTATATAGTTCCTGATCAGCTAAAGAATAAAGCGACTCAGAGGAGATAGAACCATCAACGACAGCGACACCAATGGAGACTGTTAGATAGGAAGAAACACTATTTTTAGCGTGTTCTATATGCAACTCTTCGATACTTCTACGTAACTGCTGGGCTTGAGATAAGGTAGCATCCAAAGATTCATATGTAAATATGACACCAAACTCTTCACCACCCAAACGAAAACAAAAATCACTGCCACGATTGAAACACTGTTTTATTGTTGTGCTCACTTTAATTAATGCTTCATCGCCATTTAAATGACCATAAGAATCATTGTATTGTTTGAAAAAGTCCACATCAAGCATCATAAAAACAAGTTTCTTTTCATCTCTTTTCGCACGGCTGATTTCACGAAGAAGAATTTTATTAAAATATCTGCGATTGTATAGTGAGGTCATCGCATCTGTGATCGCTTGATTTTCTAACATCTCTTTGTAATGTTCAAGCTCGCTAATATCTGTGAAAGTAACAACATATCTTGTCTCATCAAATGACTTTGCGCGAACTAAAGATATATGATTTTGATTTGTTTGAATATTTTTCATCTTCACTTTTGCATCATGATGAGGTGAATCCAATACATCATTTATCCAATTAGGATGATTAGAAACAAACCCAACTTCTTCAATAAAAAAATCACATATACAATCATGTTGATGGATAAAAGGGATAAACTCTTTATAAGCAAAAAAATCGAGTACATGTTGATTTGCCATAACAAGTTTTACACGATCAGAAAGAATTTAAAAGCTGATCTTTTGTGTATCCATACTTGTGTATAACCGTATCATTTACATAAACAAAGTGATTGTCTTTATCTGCTACAAAAATCAGATTATTGATATGATTAATCATGTAACTGATAAATGTTTGATCGTGGTCTTCATGTTGGAATTCAAGAATATCATCAATCTGTTTTGTGAATGATCGAAGGGTTGATTCACTAAATGGTTTTTTCATCTTAGACTCTTGGCTTTAATGGGAATTTTCCCACTATTTTAGCATACTCAAGTGTGGAATGATAAAAAAAGTTAAAAATATATTTTTACTTGTAGTTTTGATGTATGGTAAGTGCAAAAGTGGTGCCGGCACGAGGACTTGAACCCCGGGCCTGCTGATTACAAATCAGCTGCTCTAGCCAACTGAGCTATGTCGGCATCGAATTTGAGCCAGAATTATAGTGCAATAAATATTCAATGTCAAGCTTTTA
>JBBRBK010000110.1:0-5020 GCA_038205935.1 Campylobacterales bacterium | reverse complement strand
CTTTTGGTGTGTACAAAGGAATATCGAGTTTTTCTTTGAGCTCTTGATTGCTCCAAACATGGTCAAAATGCCCGTGAGTATTGAGTATGGCTACTGGATTTGTAACGTTTTTTTGTACCCAAGAAGTCGCTCCGACTCCCGGATCGATGATAAAATCTTTGCCCTCACATGTAAGGATATAACAGTTGGTTTGGTATGGACCCATCGGTTGAACTTTGAGTGTTGTCATAGAGAAAATCCTTCAAATCTTCTTATTTTTTTATCTTATCTCTTGGAACAAACTCCAAGACTGTTGCATTGAGACAAAATCTTCTTTTATTGCCAGCATACGGAAAAACATGCCCTAAGTGAATACCGCTTTTTTTGGCGATAATCTCGACTCTATGCATGCCGTAGCTGTTATCTTCTTTCTCAATTACAGTTCCATCGACTGCCTTATAAAAACTCAACCAGCCAGTTCCAGAGTTAAATCTCTCTCGTGTATCAAAGAGAATCTCGCCTGAGAGTTTATCGATAAAAACACCATCTGGCGTATGGTTGAAGATGTCATATTGCTTACAAAAACTGCTCTCTGTACTTTTATTGAAAGCGACATTATAAGCTTCTGAATCTTTACCAAGTTTAAAAGCGCCAAGAGTCTTATAAAACTCCTCTTTATCCATGTACCCTTTATGTCCGATCACCTCTTTGCCATCTTGTATAAAAAGAATCGTGGGAGTTGCGTAAAGATCACTTTTGATATTGAATTTTGAGAGCTGTTGCGCTGTTGCTTGACGAAGAGGCAGAGTTCCTTTATAAGAGGAAGTGACATCCTTTTTAAACTTTTCACAGTATGGACAGTAACCCTCGGCCACAAGCACGATGATCTCTTTACCACCAAGAGGCATAATCACATCTTTGACAATTTGTTGATCTTTAAACTTGACACCTGTGGAATGGTTTGGACAGTATCCAAAAGGATGATTTTTCAGATAATCTTGATGATAGTTTTCAGCCTCGTAGAATTTTTTAAGAGGTTTTATCTCAGTTGTGATTTGACCATAACCAGCTTTAGTGAGGAGTTTTTGATACTCATCTTCCGTTTGAAGCGCGATTTTATGCTGTTCCTCATTGGTATAATAGATAGCACTTCTGTAGTTTGTGCCTACATCATTGCCTTGTTTATTTTTTTGCGTAGGATCGTGGAGTTGCCAAAAATCTTTTATAAGTTCGTTTGCACTGATCTTGGTTGTGTCAAACTTGACATCTACGGCTTCGGTGTAATTATCTTTTGAATTTTTATATTTAAGTAAGTCTTCATATTTTGGATTGGCATAATTGCCACCGACATAACCCGACTTTACATCTACAACACCATTTACATGTTCAAAATGCTTTTCAACTCCCCAAAAACACCCAGCTGCGAATACTATTTCTGCTATCATTTTTATGCTCCATTAGACGCAAAGTATAACCTCTCTAGTTTGATAAAAGAATAAAAATAAATTGATAAAAATTTGTGAAAGGAAGTGACAATATCATGAGTGTTAGTTTATTGAGTATGTAGAAGTTATAAGAGAGTTGCCTCTATCAAATTTAGCGTTTCTTTCTACAATCAGTTCATTATATTTTATTTTTCTTCATTAGAAGTGTGGTAACTATTATGTTACAATCATATTTTAAAGGATTTGATTTTTGATGAATACAAATATGAGATTTATAATTTTACTTTTACTTCTAGTGAACTTTTTACATGCCCAAAATACGGTTGTATTAACTACAAATGAAAAAGAATTTTTAAAAAATCATCCTACAATATTATTAGGTGCAGATGAGAGCTGGGCACCTTATGCGATTAAAAATGAGGATGGCACAGTAAGTGGATATGATGTAGATATATTAACTCGGATCAATAAAGCTACTGGAGCAAATTTTATTTTACAACTAGGTGACTGGTCTAAAATGCAAGAGATGGCAAAATCTAAAAAAATAGATGGTCTTAGTTCACTAGGGATTTTTGAAGAAAGAAAACAATGGTTTAACTTTTCAAATATCTATATTTCAATGAAAAAAATGGTCATGGTAAAGAGAGGAAACCCATTAAAGATAAAATCTATTGATGATTTATCTGGTAAAACTATCGTTATAACTAAAGGTGATATGATAGATGAAGAAATTGCTAAAAAATTTAAAAATAGTAAAATTATCTATGCATTAACAGTTAAAGAAATGCTAGAAGAAGTTATCTTTGGTAATGCTGATGCTACATTTGGAAATGGTGGGACAGATTATATGCTCGCTCAATTAGGAATACCCTATCTTGAGTCAGGTTTTCCATTAAAGAGCAATCTTGATTTGTCTTTTGCAATAAGAAAAGATTGGCCAGAAGCAGTAAGTATCTTAAATAAAGGGCTAACAACTATATCAAAATTTGAGCAAAACAAACTTGTGGAAAAATGGTTCACTGCAGCAAATAATAATTCAATAAAATATAATGAAGATGAATATAATTATCTTAGAAAAAAACAAGAGATAACTATGTGTATTGACCCAGATTGGATGCCTTTTGAAAAACTAGATCAGGGTAAACACATAGGAATGACTGCTGATTATTTTAAAATATTTCAAACGCAACTTGGAATTCCTATCAAAGTTATACAAACTAATAGTTGGGTGCAAAGTTTAGAATTTGCAAAAAATAGAAAATGTGACATCCTCTCACTTACTACTAAATCAGCTGATAAAGAGAAGTATATGAATTTAACAAATCCATATATTGTAGAACCTATAGTTTTAGCAACTAAACTAAATGTTGGATTTATATCTGATTTAAACCAGTTGAAAACGGAAAAAATTGGTATAGTAAAAGGATATGCTTTTAAAGAAATACTACTCAAACAATACCCTGCGTTACAAATAGTTGAGGTTGATAATCTAGCTGATGGACTTCAAAAAGTAGTAAATGGCAAATTGTTTGGGGTCATAGATACTTTACCGACAATAGCCTATATGTTTAAAGAAAGATTTTTAAATGAACTTAAAATTTCAGGTAAATTTATTGATCATGTGGAATTCTCAATAGCTGTTAGAAATGACGACTTAATGCTTTTAAATATATTTAACAAACTGATTAAAAATATCTCCCTAGAGACGAAACAAAATATTTTAAACAACTATACAGCCGTCCATTACGAACAAGGGTTTGACTATAGTCTATTTTGGAAAATATTTGCTGTTGTCGCAATTATCATCATTCTTTTAATATATAGAAATAGAGTGATAGAAAAATATAATGAAGAAATACAAAAACACTTACATGTTATTGATAGTAATTTTCTTACATCATCTACGGATTTAGAAGGAAATATCACACATGTAAGCGAAGCCTTATGCAATATAACTGGCTATACAAAAAATGAATTGATAGGTAAAAATCATAGTATTTTTAGGCATCCAGATATGGATAGCAGTACATTTAAGGAGATGTGGGAAACAATCTTAAAAGGTAATACTTGGAGAGGCGAAGTAAAAAATCTAAATAAAGATGGCTCCTACTATTGGGCAGATTCAAAAATAACTCCTATTTTTAACAAAGATGGAAGTATAAAAGGTTTTGATGCCATGCGTCATGATATAACAGACAGAAAAAGATTAAAAGAACTCTCCATTACTGACGCTTTAACACAAATTCCAAATAGATTACACCTAGACGAGTGCTATGCAAATGAGCTAGAAAGAGCAAAAAGATACAATAGTGTATTCTCAGTTATGATTATTGATATAGATTTTTTTAAACATGTAAATGATGAATACGGACATAAAACAGGCGATGATGTTCTCGTGCAAATTGCAAATATTTTAAAAGAAAATATTAGAAACCTTGATGTACTAGGAAGATGGGGTGGCGAAGAGTTCCTTATAATTTGCCCTGAAACAAACATACAACATGCGCAAATTCTAGCAGAGAAGATTAGAAAGATAATAGAGATCCATGACTTTAAAATTTCAAAACACATCACATGTTCTCTCGGTGTGACGGAGTTTAAACATGATGATAATGCCGAGGATACTTTTAAACGTTCAGACAAAGCACTGTATGAAGCGAAAAATAGTGGAAGAAATAAAGTAGTGATAGAAGCTTAAAAAATTAAGAGTTGGCACAAATATAAATTTATACATTTAGATTATTGTATTATCACGCATCATATTTAAGGAATTTGGGATGAGTATATTTGCACTGCAGTCTCAAGCTGGCGGTTTTGTAGATGAAGATTTAAAACACTTCAATAAAAAATTTGATGATTGGTGTGTTCATTTTGAGAGTTATGACGATGCGATGCTTATCGTCGAAACACTCAAAAATCCCCATCGCATTGATATTGTTGAGATCACACCACTGAGTTATCCGCAATATTTTTTTCCGACACTTGAAGGTACAGTTCACACTACACGCCAAATAGGTCAAAAGATTATCTGCATCGTAGAGCCATTCATGGGTTCTAACTTTCGCTTAGTGGTCTGTGATCTTGTAACAAAAACAACAAAAGTCACCAACACACACTATAAAAGTGTTTTAAGTGTAGAGGGCGCATTTGCCAATTTTACAGAGTGAAGCTTACTTCACTGCGCAAAGTTGTAAAGCCGCTTTTACTGCGTTGATATAGCTAAGTGTATGCGCTTTGTTTTGGTAGGCGATATCAAATGCCGTGCCGTGATCGACGGAAGTACGGATTATTGGAAGGTTTAAAGAGACGTTGATACTTTCATCAAAATAGAGTGCTTTGAGTGGTGCGAGACCTTGGTCATGATACATTGCGCAGATGTATTGCACGCTGTTTCGAAAGTAGGGCGCAAAAGCGACATCTGGGACTATTGGGCCAAAAAAGAGTTCTTTACCGATTTTAGTGTTTACATGTAAGATTGCTTTTTTTATCTCTCTTTCTTCATCGCCGATAGCTCCATTATCGCCTGCGTGTGGGTTTAAACCAAGCACTGCTACACGTTTATCGCCGATACTTTTATGAAGATTTAAAAGGAAGGG
>JBBRBK010000109.1:0-5054 GCA_038205935.1 Campylobacterales bacterium | reverse complement strand
GACATCGTGGAGTGCTGAGGGATTTAAAGAGCGCGAAGATTCGGCAGAGCGAAGAGTTTTTAACGGTATGAGCGGGCTAATGTTTCGCATTGACGAAGATGAAGAACAAGCGTACGTCTACTATCCAAATGAGGATATGGTTGTTTTATATGAGTATGAACAGCTAAAATCCCATCTGATGCTTTCTTATGCGCTCACCATTCATAAAGTGCAAGGGATGGAATATGACATCGTCGTCATTCCCATCACATTCTCACACTACATTATGCATAATACAAAGCTCATCTACACGGCGATAACAAGAGCAAAACATCGATGTATCTTAGTGGGTGAGGGCAACGCTTTTGAGTCTGCATGTAAGCGCGTAGACGTCACAAAACGCGACACTGTACTTTTAGAGCTTTAAATGTTAAAATCCCACTTCTACTTTCGTCTCTTCATCGCTTAATAGGATAAAGCAGTCCCCTCCTAAGGGATAGCTCCAGGTTCGATTCCTGGTGGGGAGACCAGTAAGAAATCTAAGAATTTAACAACTTCTACAATGTATTCTGCTTACATGAACGATCTCTATGACGATTTCAGCTTTATTAGTGTAATATTACACACAATTATTAACGAAGAGAAAATTCTATGACCAAAAAAACTACGTATGCCAAAATCACTGCTAAAATCATTTTTATCACACTGTTTATTACGCTTCTAGGCGCATACTTTTATGGCGAATATATGAAAAAAGAGGCTATCGAAGAGATGGCTCAAATTGATGCTTCAAAAACAAGTAAACTTGTGTTTGAAGCACTTTATTCGGAAATGAAAAAAGGGTGGGATAAAGATGATATCCATGAAGTGATATCACGACTTAATAAAGTTGATTCGCAGATGAAAATTGATATCTACCGAGGCGAAGTCGTAGCAAAACTTTTTGGAGATATAGAAAAAGACAAGCTAGTAAGGCAGACAGATCCGATAGTTAAGCAGGCGATGAAAGGCGAAAAACTTTTAAATATTATAGATTCTAAAACGATTATATATGATTATCCTGTTGTTACAAAAGATGAGTGTAAAAAGTGTCACGTAAACGCTCAAGTAGGTGATGTTTTAGGTGTGATAAAGATATCTTATCCTATAGAAAATCTAAAAGTTTCTTTTGAGGAGATGATAAACTTCTTTATTATATTTATTGTTATTTTTTCTATTGTTATCTTTATCGGATTATTTTTAGAATTGAATCAGCACCTTATCAAACCGATTCGAAATTTTTCAAATACAATTAAAAATATCACAAAATCAAAAGATTTAAAACTGCGTATAAATGTCAATAACCGTATTGAAGAGATAGATTCTATACAAGAAACTTTTAATAATATGCTTAGTTCTATAGAATATCAATTTTATCATGATGGCTTAACCGGTTTGGAAAATAGAAAAAAAATGATTGAAAATCTAGAAAAAAAAGCCAGCTCTTTTTTAATGATAATCAATATAGATTCTTTTCAAGAGATAAATGATCTTTACGGCGATATAAGCGGAGATATTATATTACAAGAATTAGCGAAATTTTTAAAAGAGAGTATGCCCTCAGATGCATTGTTATACAGACTGCATTCAGACGAATTTGCTCATTTATGTCAAAGCAATATAGATTTGAAAGAGTTTTTAACCTTCGCCTCTTTACTGAATGAAAATATCTCCAAAAAAATTTTTAGGATTGAAGAAAATGGTGGAGAGGTCAGTTTGAGTGTTACTATGGGCATCTCTTATGGCGATGAGTCATTACTTACAAATGCAGATATAGCGCTGAGTTTAGCTAAAAAAAATAGGAAACATTTTTTAGTTTATGATAGTTCAATGGCTATGGAAAAAGAATATGCAAAGAATTTTGAGTGGACAAAAAAGCTCAAAAAAGCGATAGATGAGGACAGAATTGTTCCTGTGTATCAGCCTATTGTAGATGTTAAAACACAAAAAATCGTAAAGTATGAGGCATTGATTAGAATTATTGATCAAGATGGCAAGTATATAGCTCCTATACACTTCTTAGAGCTTTCAAAGAAAAATAAGCTGTATCATCAGTTGACAAAGATTATGATACATAAAACATTCGAGAAATTTAAAGACTTACCATATCTCGTGTCCATAAATATATCTGTTGAAGATATATTAAATGAAGAGATATACGCATATATAATCGAAAAACTCAAAAACAGTGCTATGGGCGAAAGAGTTATTTTTGAGATAATAGAATCTGAGGGAATAGAAAACTTTCTTGAAGTACTTAATTTTATAGATGATGTAAAAAAATACGGCGCGAAGATATCTATAGATGACTTTGGAACGGGTTATTCAAACTTTGATTATCTTATGAAGCTGAAAGTAGATTACATAAAGATCGACGGTTCTTTGATCAAAAATATAGATACAGATAAAAATTCTCAGGTGATTACACAAACAATCGTAGAGTTTGCAAAAAAATTAAATATTCAAACGGTTGCTGAATTTGTATATTCTAAAAATATTTTTGATAAAGTACAAGAGTTAGATGTAGATTTTGCCCAAGGGTATTATTTTGGAGAACCGCGAGAACTTTAGAAAATATTGTATAGAGTCTTGTATTGAGAGAAGTTATTTGTTAAAATTCTAATAAAATTGAAGGAGCACTTATGTCAGATGATTACGATTATGATGATTCAGAATATAATTATGATGAAGAAAATGAAAATGAAAGTGAGGATTACGAGGATTATACTCCGATAGAAGATGAAGATTCAGACCTTGCAGATGAAGATGATTATTGATTCAAAGAGAGTTTGATCTTCTTAAAACTTATTCGTTCTCGTTTAGAGACTTACTTTTTTAAAGAAACCCTTTTTTTTTTGGGTTTCTCCTTCCACCTTATCCCCCTTTTTTAAATTTTTTTGTTTTTCTTTTGAGCTTTTAAAATAGAAAAGCACTTAGTAATTTTTGTTGTGTTAGACTCAGCAATATTTTTAAATTTATAGCGGAGGTATTTATGCTGCAGTTAGCAAGAAAACAGATTATCCGATTTGCCCTTGATTTTGAGATTAGTGAGATACATACATATTCCGGATATAAAGGTGATTTGATCGTAAAAATAGCGACAAAAGATAAAAATGCCGTTATAGCCATTCGCAAAAATGCCCTTTCTCTTGGAATAGAAGAGGTTACAGTGAAGCAAAATCACAAATCTTTTGAATTTGAAATCTACTGTATTACAGCTGATGAAGAAGTTTATCATCTGAAATTTGATAAAGAAAATGACAATCGAGACCATAAGCATTATGTTGAAGACAAGTGGAAAAAGAGTGGATTAGATTAAAGATAATCTACAATCTGCTTATTTTTCTGAACTATAAATATTACTATTAAAATTTTTATATGAATAAAGTACTAGAGTTTACAATGTTAAGATTCAAAATTAAGATTTGAATGAATTTCAATGATATTGATTTACATGTAAGGCAAAGGCGGAGTTTGAAGTTACTAAGAAGCATAGTTTCATTTTATAAAGATGGATTTGTAAGTATGCGTCTTGGAAAAAAACTCTGGCTTATTATAGCTATCAAACTCTTTATCCTCTTTGCAGTTGTAAAGCTACTTTTTTTCCCCAATGTTCTAGATGAAAAATTTAAAACTGAGAAAGAAAAAAGTGAATATATCATGGATTCTTTGACCAATTCAAAATAATACAGGAAAAAATATGGAACACGTGAGTGAACTCGTAGACTGGTCAAGAGCCCAGTTTGCTTTGACAGCATTGTATCATTGGATATTTGTGCCTTTGACTTTGGGACTTTCGTTTATCATTGCGATAATGGAAAGTGTGTATGTAAAAACGAATGATGAGTGGTGGAAAAAGACAACTCAGTTTTGGATGACACTTTTTGCTATCAACTTCGCGCTCGGTCTGGCAACGGGCATCATTATGGAGTTTGAGTTTGGAACAAACTGGTCAAACTACTCGTGGATCGTTGGCGATATCTTTGGCGCACCGCTTGCCATTGAAGGGATTATGGCTTTCTTTATGGAATCTACTTTCTTTGCCATCATGTTTTTTGGTTGGAACAAAGTCAGCAAGAAAACGCATTTGCTTTCCACTTGGCTCGTAGCAATAGGCTCAAACCTTTCAGCACTTTGGATCTTAATAGCAAACGGTTGGATGCAACATCCCGTAGGAATGGTGTTTAATCCAGAGTCGGCAAGAAATGAGATGGTAGATTTCTGGGCTGTTGCGCTCAATCCAAATGCATATAGCAAGTTTCTACACACAATCAGCAGTGGTTATGTTTTGGCATCTTTATTCGTGATTGCAGTGAGTAGCTGGTACCTCTTAAAAGGGCGTGAAATCAAGTTTGCTAAAAGAAGCATCATCGTAGCGGCAAGTTTTGGAATGATTACATCTCTTTACATGTTGGCTTCAGGTGATGAATCAGCGCACCAAGTAGCTCTCAACTAACCCATGAAACTCGCGGCTATGGAAGGGATTTACAGAGGTGAAGAGAGACAAGGTCTTGTTGCAGCTGGGATTTTAAATCCTTCAAAAACGATAGGTGATGATAAGCTGGATACATTTTTAGTCAAAGTAGAGATCCCTTATGTTCTTTCAGTGCTTGGATATCATAGTGTTGATGCTTTTGTCCCAGGTGTCAATGACCTTGTGTATGGAAATAAAGAGCATAAAATTATGAGTGTCTCGCAAAAGATGGTGATAGGAAAAGAAGCTGTCAGTGCTCTTTGTGAATACAAAGTAGCACAAAAAGCAAATGATGAAATCGCAAAACAAGAGGCACTCAAGCGCTTTGAGGCAAGTGAAAAATATCTTGGATATGGATACCTCAAAGATCCAAAACAAGCGGTTCCGGATATGCCTTTGGTATTTTATAGTTTTCACACGATGGTCGGGCTTGGTTCCTTCTTTATCTTTATGTTCTTTATGATTCTTTATAACTCTATGACTGGAGATATACTCAAGCAAAAGTGGCTCTTACTTCTTGGAGTTTTAGGCCTTCCTCTTGGATATGTCGCACAAGAAGCGG
>JBBRBK010000108.1:0-5096 GCA_038205935.1 Campylobacterales bacterium | reverse complement strand
ATCCAATTTTATCACTGCTGAGTTTTACTTTTTTAAAGTTGCCGCTTTCATCTTCAATCTCAAGGTTTTCTTGGCTTGTTGTTTTATCAAAAATAGTTCCATTTGTTAGGGGAAGCAGGTAAACATTTGATCCTTGTTTTACACACATGGAATCCGCAGGTTTCATCAGATAAACTAAATAAGCAATTGGAAGGATTAAAATTATAAGCAATTTGTATTTTTTCTTCCACATAATTAAAGCAAATAATGTCAATAAGAAGATAATAGTAATTGTAAGTTTTAGGCCCGTAAACTGCTGATCTTTGGGATCTAAATCACTCATCGTAGTTACTTTATCATCATCTATTACGATTGGAATCGATATTTTTTCAAATGTCTGGTTCTTGAGATTGTAATATGTGAAATCAAAGCTTTGCACATCTTTTTTGATGATTGCATAGTAAGTAATTTTTGGACTCATGAAACTATTATCTATGGACTCAATACCTTGCTTCATAACATCTTTCATCTTCATTCTGCTGAGATCTGATCTTGTAGCTGTTGCTGTAAACAATACGATATTATTGTTTTTATCATAGCTTGTGATTTTATGAGTTATGAGATTGAACTCTTCTGCAATGACATTTGAAAAGTCACTTCTTGGATTGAGTGTTATAACATTGAGGCTTTGTCCCTTTAACGTGGTCGTCGTAGGATAAGTTCCTTGTGCGTCATCTGAAGCCGTTGCTACAATATCTGGGAGTGTTGCACTAGCTCCGGTTACTTGAAAATAGAAAGTATCATAAAAATAATTTCCCTCTTTTGTTTGGGTTGTTTTATCATCTATAAGAACAATATGATTACCATTTTCAAAAGTAAAGGAGATATCTTGATAAGCAGAATCTGTAGAAAGTGATTTTATAGTAATGGCAAATATTTCACCGTTGATGATTTTATTTGGAACACTGCTATAAGAAAGGTACACTATCTGTGGTCCCGCTGGTTGCGCGGCCACAGGTGGTGTGTCTGTAACTGTATCAGATTGGATAGACTCTGTACTGACATTATTGTCTTCAGCAAAAGAGAATTGAAAAATAAGCAAAAATGCAAGAAGTAAACGTATCACGCGCTTAAAAAGCCCTCAAGCATTTTGACTCCATCATCACTTCCAAGCAATATTTCCATAGCGCGTTCAGGGTGTGGCATAAGTCCAAATACATTTTTTTCTTTGTTACATATACCAGCAATCGAATCAACAGAGCCATTTGGATTTGAGATTTCACCTGCTGCATCAGTGTATTTTAAAAGGACTTGATTGTTTGCATATAAGTCTTTTAAGCCCTCTGCATCAATGAAATAGTTTCCATCATGATGCGCGATCGGAACATTGAGTACATCATTTACTGAGAGTTTCTCCAAAAAGATATTATCATTAGCAACTACTTTAAGATTATGATGACGAGAGATGAAATGAAGACTTTCATTTCTCTTGAGTGCTCCTGGAAGAAGTCTTGCTTCTGTTAAAACTTGAAAACCATTACAGATTCCAAGAATTTTTCCACCTTGAGCCGCATACTCTTTGACAGCTTTCATAATTGGAGAAAATTTTGCAATAGCACCACTTCTAAGGTAATCTCCATAGCTAAACCCACCAGCAACAACTACGAGGTCAACATCTTCTGGAAGTGATTCCTCTTTGTGCCAGATGACCTGAGTCACGGCGCCAAGTTTTTTAAATGCATATACCGTGTCATACTCACAGTTTGTACCAGGAAACTGTAATACTGCTACTTTCATTTGATGAGCTCGATATCATAATCTTCGATAACAGTGTTTGCAAGAAGGTCTTCACACATTTGTGTTACATCTGCGCGAACTCTGTCATGATCATCACTGTCGATTTTTAAAATGATCTGTTTACCGACTCTGACATCTTTAATTCCTTCGAAGTGAAGTGAATCAAGTGCATGATGCACTGCTTTTCCTTGAGAATCAAGAACGCCGTTTTTTAGTGATACATTTACGATTGCTGTCATTGTTATTTTCCTAATATTCTATTTAAAACTTCTTCATACGCCATTTTAAGTCCGCCTAAACCTTGACGAAAACGGTCTTTGTCCATCTTTTCACCCGTAGTCATATCCCAAAAACGACAGTTATCAGGAGATATTTCATCAATAAGGATAATATTACCACTGCTGTCTTTTCCAAATTCAAGTTTAAAATCTACAAGATTTAGCCCTTTTGCTGCAAAATATGGACGTAAAATATCATTAATCTCTCTTGCCATACGACGCATTTTATCAAGTTCATCTTGATACTTCACAAGTCCTAAAATAAGTGCATGTTGGTCGTTGAGCTTTGGATCGCCAAGGTCATCATTCTTATAATCAAACTCAACTAAAGTGAAAGGTAAAACCATGCCATCAGCAAGTCCAAGATTTTTACTTAAACTACCAGTTGCAATATTACGAACGATAACTTCAATCAAAATAACATCAGCTTTTTTGTGAAGCATATTGTTGTCATCAAGCATCTTTACAAAGTGCGTTGGAATCCCTTTAGAATCTAAAAGTTTAAAAAGCTCTGTAGAGATCTTATTATTGAGAGCTCCTTTACCCGCTTCACTTGCTTTTTTAAGACCGTTAAATGCAGTCAAATCGTCTTTAAATTCTGAAATTACTAATTCTTTATCATCTGTTAAATAAAGTTTTTTAGCTTTTCCTTCGTAAAGAAGTTCGCGTTTTTCCATTGTGTTTATCCTTTTGTTATGATGAGTGCTTTGATGATGCCAAAAGCCTCTTTGAGTTGTAAATCTTTGAACATTTGCTCTTTGGTGATCACTTTGTCGTCTTTTTCTTTTTCTTTTGTTTTGTCTGCTTTTCCGGCATCTTTTTGAAGCTCTTTTTCAAGGTGTTGTTTCAAATCAGCTTCTTTGATCATAAAATCATTATTATCATCTGTTTTTATCACGCCTTCGTTTACTTCAATATCAGGGGTAACACCTACAGCTTGAATAGTGCGTCCGCTTGGAAGGTAATATCTTGCGATTGTAAGCTTGATTGCTTCATCATCAGAGATAGGAAGAACAACTTGAACACTTCCTTTTCCAAAACTTTTTGTACCTACTAAAACTGCACGTTTTTGGTCTTGTAATGCGCCGGAGACGATCTCAGAAGCACTTGCACTTCCGCCGTTAATAAGAACAACCATAGGCATTTTTGTCATAGTTGCAGCTGTAGTGGCATCATATTCTTTATCTTCAGTTTTAGTACGCCCTTTTTGAGAGACAATGATACCTTTATCTACAAAAAGATCCACAAGGCCAACAGCCTGATCAAGAAGCCCACCAGGATTGTTACGAAGATCTAGGATGATCCCTTTATCTTTGTTTTTATATTGGTTGATAGCTTTTTTTACGCCCTCAACTACTTTTTTGTCAAAACTTGTCACTCTTATATAAAGAATAGAATCATCGATCTGTTTTGTATAAACAGACTGGATATCAATTTTACCTCTTATGATATGAAAATGTAGAGGTTTTGTCTCACTTTTTCTGACAATGGTAATATCTATCGGAGTGCCAATTTCTCCACGCATAATGGAAACAGCATCATCGATTGTCATACTGAGAGTCGATTTATCATTAATTTTTAAGATGATATCTTCCGCTTTTAAGCCAGCTTTATCAGCAGGAGTTCCTTCAAGTGGTGCGATTACAGTGAGTGCACCATCTTTCATCCCAACGGTAATACCAAGTCCGCCGAACTCTCCGTCTGTTTGAACTTTTAAGCTTTCAAAACTTTTTTTATTCATAAATGCAGAGTGCGCATCGAGATTGGTCATCATCCCTTGAAGAGATTTATCTATAAGCTCTTGAAGTGTGACATCATCGACATTGTATTGCTCTACAATACTTAAAACCTTTGTGAATTTTGCTAAGGCCTCGAGCCTTGAAGCTTCAGTTACAGGTTTTTGGATAACTTTTGGCGGCGTTCCTGCAAAAAGAGACGTAGAAAAGAATAAACTGATTGCCGTTGCGGTTGTAATGAAACCAAGTGTAATGAATTTTTTATTGAGCATAATCTACCTAATGAGTGTTAAATTTTAAAGTTGGATATTATACTTAAAACTCATTTACATAACAATAAATTTTCATAAGCATTTTCGAATCATAAATATAGTTATAAAAATAGACTAAGATAACTTGACAATGATAGACTCAATCTGATATAATTTTTTATCTTTAAAATAAAGGCAAAATAGATGAATAATATTTTTGAAAAACTAACACACAATATGAATGAGGGGATAGACTCTTCAATTAATTTAGCATTACTCAATAAAAATATGGAGGTCGATCCGACACACTTTTTATGGGCACAGCTTACAAATACAAATTCGGTTTTAAATCAGGCTTTTAACAAAATGAATGTCGATAAAACTGCCATAGAACTTGATATAAAAAGTGTAGCAAATAAATTTCCTACTTCTTCATCGGTGAGCAAAGAAAACATCAAACTCTCTAAAAAGTTTGTAGATTCTTTGCAACGCGGTGCTGGAGAGATGACAAAAAATGGAGATACATTTTTAGCAGTTGATAGTTATATCATCGCAAATTTAAAAGAATCTCCATTTAATGAGATCATCGGCAAGTATGTTAACGTACTAGATTTAACAAAAACGCTTGAATCTTTTCGCGGAGGTCAAAAGATAGATTCTCAAACTGGTGATGAAAATCTTGAAGCACTTTCAAAATATGGGATAGATCTAACAAAACTAGCCGCAGAGGGAAAACTCTCTCCTGTTATCGGACGAGATGAAGAGATCAACCGTACTATGCAGATCCTTATCCGTAAAACGAAAAATAATCCAATACTTTTAGGTGAACCGGGAGTTGGAAAAACTGCTTTAGTTGAAGGTTTGGCACAGCGTATTTACAACAAAGAAGTGCCACTTTCGCTTCAAAATAAGCGTCTTATCGCCCTTGATATGAGTGCGCTTATTGCAGGTGCAAAGTATCGTGGGGAGTTTGAAGACAGACTCAAATCTGTCATAGATGAAGTAAAAAAAAGTACAAATGTCATCCTTTTTATAGATGAGATTCATACGATCAT
>JBBRBK010000107.1:0-5156 GCA_038205935.1 Campylobacterales bacterium | reverse complement strand
GGAGAAGGCGCATATTATGCTCCAGAACTAGGAAACGTATTTCAACGCTTAGGAAGCAGTGATGAAACAACATTTAAAGCTTACATGCAAGGATGGATGGCAGCTCAGCCACTAGACACTCCTGATAGAAGAAAAATGCCACAGTTCCACCTAACACCAGAGCAAGTAAATGATCTTGCAGATTTTTTAATTTGGACATCGAAGGTTAACACCCAACAATGGCCGCCAAATATTCAAGGATAAGGAGCGTATATGAAATATTCATCTCAAATGGTCGCAAAACCATATTTCATTTTTGCATTGATGCTTTTAGCTGGAGAAATTTTATTTGGTTTAACTATGAGTGTTCAATATATTTATGGTGATTTTGCATTTCCGGCAATTCCGTTTAATGTCCTTCGTATGGTACATGTAAACCTACTAATCGTTCTTTTATTGTTTGGTTTTATGGGTTCTACCTATTACCTCATTCCCGAAGAAGCTGAGAGAGAACTATGGAGCCCCCTACTCGCTAAAATCACTTTTTGGATTTTTCTAGTAGCTGGCGTAGCAACGATACTTGGTTATTTATTTGTACCTTACGCGGAGTTAGCAAAACTTACTATGAATGATCTTTGGCCGACGATGGGTAGAGAGTTTTTAGAACAACCTACGATCACGAAAATAGGTATCGTTTTTGTTGTACTTTCTTATCTTTTAAATGTCACAATGACGGTTATTAAGGGACGTAAGACAACGATTTCTATTATCTTATTGACTGGACTTTTTGGTTTAGCGTTTTTCTTTTTATTCGCATTTTATGTTCCTGACAATCTCGTCATGGATAAGTTTTTCTGGTGGTTTGTAGTTCACTTATGGGTTGAAGCTACGTGGGAACTCATCTTGGGCGCATTACTTGCGTTTGTCCTTGTAAAATTAACAGGTGTTGACCGTGAGCATATTGATAAATGGTTATATCTTATTATTGCTATGACATTGATCGCTGGACTTGCTGGAACTGGACATCACTTTTTCTTTATGGGTGCGCCGGGGTATTGGTTATGGATTGGGTCTATCGCATCAGCTGCAGAACCTATACCATTTTTTCTAATGATCTTATTTGCTTACAATATGATCAAAAACCGTCGTATTCAAGATGATAATAAGATGGCATTAACATGGGCAAAAGGTACGGCAGTTGTTGGTTTCTTGGGTGCAGGTGTTTGGGGATTTATGCATACGCTAGCTCCTATAAATTACTATACTCACGGTACTCAGCTCACAGCTGCACATGGTCACTTGTCTTTCTTTGGTGCGTATGTCATGATCGTGTTTACTATGATATCTTATGCGATGCCAATCCTTAGAGGTCGTCCACATGGCAACTGTGCCAAAGCGCAAAAAGTGGAACTTGCTAGTTTTTGGCTCATGGTTATCGGGATGATAGGGCTTACTTTGGCGCTCACTGTTGCTGGAGTTATGCAAATTGAGATGCAAAGAATTCCTGATTCAGCGCATGCTCTTGCGTTTATGGAAGCGCAGGCAAAAATAACTCCTGTTTATATAGTTCGTTCACTCTTTGGTGTGATGACGTTCTTGGGACTATTGACATATTTCTATAGTTTCTTTGTTAAAGATAACAAGAAAGTAGCATAACATGGATCAAAAAGTCGGTCAATTTTGGGACAGATATGTCACAAAAAAAGCATCTCGTTTTTATGAAAAAAGCCAAATCTCTTTCGAAGATAAAGCCAAATCTTTAAAAATATTTTATCACCTCTTAGGCGGTGATAAAGCAAAAGAGCTTCATATTACCGATAAAAGATTCCTAAAAACTTCAAGAACTTTACTTGAAAAATTTTCAGGAAAAGGAAAGAGCTTTTTTCTTGTATGGCAAGATGATAAAGCTCTTTATTTTCCTGCAACACTCAGCTTTTTTGAAGATAAAAAACTCAATGATATGCACTACTACTGGCTTTGTGCGATGCTCGCTCATGTAGACATAAATAACAATAATATTATAAATGAAAATAAAAAAATGGAAAATTTTCTTATCCATAAATATCCGGGATTTCAAGATTTTCATAAAAATGCTGAAGCGTTCTTACTCAAGTCTTATCCTGAATTATCATATATTAACCCTTTAAATGAAGATTTAATAGATGATAACAGCTATCCAAACCCACTTTGGATATACCCCTCAGTGTCCAACAATAAAACACTTCTTGATTTTGATGATGATGAAGAGATAGGCAGACAAGATGGCAAAAAAGATAAAACTGAAGAATTGAAAATGAAGAAAAAAGCTGAGCAGATTGATGATGATAAAGAGACTGATGGACTTTTACTCTTTTTGCCTGAATCTCTTATGAGTCTTATGGAACAAGTTAACGTAGACAGACAAGAAAATGACAGTTTTGATGAAGACGCACTTTATAATGCTGAGGATTTAGATGAGATAACACTGGGAAAAAAAGATGCAAATCTGGCTTCAAGAATCAAGATGGATTTGGATATCTCTGCAAATAGTGCGGAGGATTATCCATTTGGTAAAGGGTTTTTTAGAGATGAATGGGATTATAAAAAAGAGAGTTATTTAAAAAACTATGTCTGTATAAAGCCGCAATTCTCCTTACATGTAGAGCCAATTTCCTTGCCAAAACGGCTTGAAAAGATGATGAAACAGATTCAAGGCGAGTTGGATTTGATGGAGCTTGATCGTATAAAAATAGATAATTTACCCCATGGAGATGAGATAAACCTTGATTCGTGGATAGATTATAAAGGGCATCAAAACCGCTCGAATCATCCTCAAAGATTTTTTCAAAGCTATAAGAAAAAAACACGAGATATGGCAACGCTTATCCTAGCGGATATTTCTCTCTCAACAGAATCGGGAATAACGCAAGATATACGAGTTATAGACATGATAAAAGATTCGCTAATGGTTTTTTCAGAATCGCTTCAAAGACTACAAGACAGTTTTGGAATTTACGCTTTTTCCTCTATAAGAAATAAAAAAGTCAATTTTCACATCATCAAAAACTTTAAAGAAAAGTACAGCGACGAAGTTCGTGGGCGCATTGACGCCATTAAACCCGGCTACTACACTCGTTTGGGCGCGGCTATTAGAGAGAGTGCGAAGATTTTGGAAAAACAACAAAGTGCCAATAAACTGCTTTTAATTCTCAGTGACGGCAAACCAAATGATGTCGACAGATATGATGGAAGATATGGCATTGAAGATACAAAAAAAGCTATTGAAGAGGTAAAACGAAAGGGAATTATTCCTTTTTGTATCACCATCGATATAGAAGCAAAAGAGTATTTGCCCTATCTTTTTGGCAGAAACTCTTATGCGGTTATTCGTGATGCGAAGAAACTGCCAAAAGTTGTTACAGAAATCTATATGAATTTAACCAAATAAAGGAAAAACATGTCAAAAACTTATTATTTACCACAATCAAATGAGGTTGAACTTTTTGAAGCTGCGGCTGGTATGAACTTACCTGTTCTTATAAAAGGTCCTACGGGATGCGGAAAAACAAGGTTTATAGAGGCTATGGGCGAGAGATTGGGGCGCGATGTGTATACTGTAGTTTGCCACGATGACTTAAGTGCCGCGGATTTAATCGGTCGTCATCTTATAGATGAAAATGGTACCTTTTGGCAAGATGGCCCACTCACAAAAGCGGTCAGAAATGGCGGAATCTGCTATCTTGATGAGATTATAGAAGCTAGAAAAGACACAACAGTTGTTCTGCATTCACTCGCAGATTACAGACGGGTTTTACCCATAGACAGAACAGGCGAAGTGATAGAAGCGCATCCTGATTTTATGCTTGTCGTTTCTTATAATCCCGGATATCAAAACGTTCTCAAAGGGATGAAACCAAGCACAAAACAGAGATTTTTATCTCTTAGTTTTACCTATCCTAAGCCTGAGATCGAAAAAGCTGTTATCATCAAAGAAAGCGGTGTAAGTGAGGAGATAGCACAAAAACTTGTCAATATCGCAGGAGAGATTCGCAGACTCAGTGATAGTGATATTCAAGAAGCGGTATCAACACGCCTTTTGATTTATGCGGCAAAACTGATGGTCAAAGGTTTTGATCCGCATCAGGCGTGTATGCACTCAATTGTGGAGTCACTTAGTGATGAAGAGGATGTTTTGGAAGTTTTGCAAAAACTTATATCTTTACATTTTAGTGCATAATGAACAAAGCACTTAGTATAAAAGAACCCTACCCTCCGGGTGATTTTGCTATTTGGATAGTCATTTATATTGAACTCGTGACTTTTGGTTTGATGTTTATTGGCTATGCATTTTCAAGAAGAGCAGATATCGCACTTTTTAATACTTCTCAATTAATGCTCAATCAAACATCAGGATTTATCGATACTTTGATCCTTATCACAAGCAGTTATTTTATAGTTAAAGCCGTAAATTCTGTCAAAAATGCAAGAGGCGAAAAGATTCAGTCTGCTAACATTCTTGCATCCAAATGGCTTTTAGCTGCCATACTTTTGGGTGTTATGTTTTTAGTCAATAAACTTTTAGAATTCTCAGCTATATTTGCTCAAGGTGTTAGCTTGAGCACAAATACATTTTTTATGTTTTATCTGCTTTTAACGATGTTTCATTTTATGCATGTAAGCTTAGGTACGATTATATTATTTAATATTCGCCGAAGAACAAAGAGAGATGGTTATAGCGCTGATGATAGCAGAGGGATAGAAACAGGCGGCGTGTACTGGCATTTGGTAGATTTGCTTTGGATCATACTCTTTCCACTTGTTTATATCATAAGGTAGCAAAATGAAAAAATTAGTTGAGGGCGTTTGGGCAGTTTTAATTATTTTTACAATTTTTGCTTATCTGCTTGGAGAGTTCAAGTTGGTAGATGCTTTAATAGTTGGTATTTTACTTATGACCACATTCATCAAAGGGCAACTTTTGATAGATTATTTTATGGGTTTAAAAAATGTTCGATGGAGATATCGCATCATTCCTACTCTTTGGCTGGGCATGGTCATTTCATCCATTGCTCTAGCTTACTTTTTACCTATGAACATCAACTAAAAAGAGCAATTATACAACACTATAAATCAACTCTTTTGTGCTAAAATTTCACATTTAAAACTCTAGGTGCCCCATGAAACTACACTGGTTAAAT
>JBBRBK010000106.1:0-5211 GCA_038205935.1 Campylobacterales bacterium | reverse complement strand
GTTATCAATCTTTTTAGTGGGTATCTGCTCGGTACTCGCTAACTCTTCAAAATCATCTATATAAGCCATTTAAAAAATCCCTTCATCAAACCAGAATATATTTTTATCTGATACATATTCAAGAACACTCACAAACGCACTTAGTCCGTCCGTCCAAAGTTCCACCACTTCACTAAGATCAAGTTTATCGCCTGTAAATGAAATATTCTCACTCTCTAAAAATAGTGGTAAACTAAACACTTTTGCATTTCTCGAAACTGTACCGATTTGCTTCGCCAAAGTTCGCATAACATCCACGCCGGATAAATCATCTGTCTTATAGTCTGCTATAAATATCACGTCTCTATTTTTGAGGATAGATATTTCATACTCATTGAAAGATTTGTAATTGACTGTTGGTATCATAAGCACGTCAATGTCAAGAAGAACCGCCGTTAAGTAGTCATGCACTCCTTCGACTACATAAATATGATTTAAAAAGTTGCCGTCTTTATCTGTGATTGCTTTATTATTAACTAGGCACTGTTTGTTTGGGTGGGTATCTTTTGCCGTTATCCATTTGCCACTATCGCCAAACCGTCTTCTTTTATAGGATATTAATTTGCCTTGATAATCGTGTATCTTGATAACCAAAGTATTGTTTTTAAAATCATAAGTAGTCAAGCTTTTAAAAAGTTCTAGTGCCTTTGGCTTAGCTTGTTGGTAAACCCATAAAGGACAAACGCTCAAAGCTTCTTTTCTATAATCTGCGTTACTGAAAGTCTGCAACTCTTTTTTAGAATTGTACCAGTCCAAAGTTTTCATCATTTGGTTATATACCTCATCGCTGAGGCTTACATGTAAATCTTTTTTTGGTTGTGGCTGAGGTGTTTCGCTTACATCATAGTTTAAATGCTCTGAGACTGTTTTTATCGCATCGGGTAGGCTCATACTATGAAACTCTTGCAATAGATCAAAGAGATCGCCGTGATAGTCGCTTCCATAATCGTGGATAGTACAATCTTGATTGATGACTGCACTCGCTGTTTTTTCGTCTCGTAACTTGAGCTTATAATCTCGTGTTGAGATTTCATATCCAAAGCCACTAAGCACGGATACAACATCCTCACGATTGAGCCGTGATTTTAAATCACTGATATTTATAATTTTACTCATGACAATATCTTTATGCTGTTTGAATAGTGCGTGTTGCTATAAACTCGGCTACGTCACGAAGATTAAAAACTACTTTTGCATTTTTAGCCGTTCCCATCTTTTTATAATTTGGTAGGTTCGTACCTGCTTTGATGTAGTTGTCTATACTTGAAACACTGCAACGTCTTATTTCTGCCAGTTGTTTTTTGTCTATGATGAGAGGGTATCCATCTGATTTTAAATCATCGAAGATTTGTTTTGTTTCGTCCGTCATTTTGTGCCACCTTGTTTTATATTAAGATGGCGTATTTTGATATTCTTTGAAAAAGTATGGAAGAGAGTTTTTACATAAAAAATTACGTAATTTTAGGGGGTTGTTTGAGGGCAATAATCTAATTCATCCATATCACTTTCAAAAATATAGATTTCTGATGTTAGTTTATCAAGTAAATTGTATGCGACTGTCTGAATATTATAAGTTACATCATAAAACCATTCTTCATTTTCATCATCTTCTTTTTCTCTATAGTTAAACCCTGCCAAACTATCAATATACTGAATTCTTTTTGCTAACGCTTTTACTATTAATTCGCCCCTTTCTTTACCTACATTAATATGTTTATATAGACGTTTCCATAATTCTTTTTGTATCTTAAAATATTCATTTTTAGTCTTAGGTTCAATATAATTTACTTGTTTCAATTCTATAATTAAATTATCGTAGCCTAAAAACTCTATTTCATCATCTAAGCGTTTATCAAGCTCTTGAAGCCAAACAATCATTTTATTTTTTGACCGTTCAAAGCTATCTTTTTCTTTATGTTGATTTGGATTTTTTTCATAGCCATAATGGGTTATATCGCTACAATAAGCCATTATGGCAAAGGTTAGCAATGCTTCGTCATAAGTCTTAATCTCATTAATATCGATAAAATCGCTCAACGATTTAGTTAAAAGTTCAATTTCTAATCGTAAGTTCTTTTCATCATTCTTTTTTTTCCATCCGTCATAACTTTTACGTAATAAACGTCGTCTTTTTTCAGATAAAAATTTATATACTTTTACCCTATCCGTGAGCGTCAATTTCATAAACTCATTAATAAGTCTTAATGAGTTCATATCTTTGTGATTATTCCATTCAAGTTTTTGTGTAATATTAAACATTATAAAGCCCTCTCACTGCGTCCCGTCCGCTGTCGGGCGCTAATTTTGCGTATCTCATCGTCATATTGATGTTGCTATGGTTCATTAGTTTTTGAATGGTAAAAATAGCCGTGTCGTTGATTGCAAGATGTGAGGCGAACGTGTGGCGTAACGTGTGGATTACTACTCGGTTTTTGGCGTCTTTGATATCAAGTCCATTATTGAAAAGCTTATCAAGTATCGGTTTTAATTTTCTTTGTATAACTCGGCTTGTAAGTGGTTCTAGTCCACCGCCAAAGATATAACTATTTGCCCGTAAATTGATGATCGTTTTTTCTATCTGTACTTTGATAGCCTCGTTAAAAAAGCCCGTGTATGTACTGCCATTTTTTAAATCTTTGAGCGTGATTGCACTATGAGCCAGATCAATATCTTTTTTCTGAATATGTAGCACACCCTCTAATCTTGCACCAGTTGAAAGGGCTATTTTTGTAAATAAATCAATCATCTCATTATCTTTGGTATGTTTTAAAAGCTCTTCCACCTCATCTTTATTCAAGAAACGTTCTCGTGTATCATCAAACTTGATCTTCTTGGCATTACTCAAAGGATTGATAAATTTTAAATCTTTCTCTTTGATGCTGTGATTGATTATTGCTACAAGAAGAGTTACGACGCCGTTTATAGTTTGAGGAGCTTTATTCAGTGCTTGGAGTTGTTTAACAAACTTTGCAAGATCGCTTTTAGTCAGTGTGTTAATGTCTCTTGCACCAAAATCATTTAATCCCTCTATTGGTTTACTTGGCTTACTTTTGCCATATTCTGCTTTAATCGAAGAGGGTTCAATATGCCCGAAGTAAATATTATATCTTTGTAGTTGTTTGAGGTTCGCTTTGTTGTCGTTCACTTTATCCGTGAAGTAGATAACCGCTAAATCGTTGAGGGTAGTGATAATTTTCTTTTGTTGTCTTTCTAACTGTGGTGGTAGTTCGCCGTGACGTGCCAAAGAAACATATTCATCAAGTTTGATTTTACAATAAGCCTCTCTAAAACCCTCACTATATTTTCCGATTGTTACAAGTCTCTCTTTACCTGCACCATCCCGATAACGTACAACGTAAACTTTATCAATTATTGACGTGGTTATTTTTCCCTTTTTATCGATAACTATTTGCTGGACTTCTTTATAGAATATACCGCTTTTTGTAGTCGGTCTCTTTTTTGGTAGTATCTTAGTCGTTATATCACTCATTTAAGTTTCTCTCTAAAAAGGCTTAGTCCGCATTTAGTCCGTGGCTAAATATAAAACATTGCATAATTATACATTATTTTGTATAATAGTGAAGTTAATTTAAGTACCTATTTTGTGGAGTTTTAAGAGACTTTGCAAGACTTTAAGAAAAGTTACAAAGTGTAATGTCTTAAATCTAACATTGTCCACCACAGCTTATTTTATCTTCTAGTATAAACACTTATAGCCATCGAAAAAACTTTTATTCCAGTTTTCTGTCAACTTTTAAAATTATCTTTATCAAAGACTTACTAGTTTTATATTCTTTTCATGAGAACTTCTCTTAGCTCTTTTTCTATACAGCTTATCTTTTCGACTATGATAAATATGGTTTTTAAAGAAAAAAATGTTTAGTTAGTGTCTTAATTAACCAAAAAGTAACCGCTTTTAGATACAATATTTTCTGAAATTTATTTTAATTAAAAGAGGTTACCAACATGAAAACAAAGTTTGGATATGCATTTTTTCTTTCATCACTTATTATGATTACAGGGTGCTCTTCTACTGTTATGCAAACGAAAGTGAAACTCTCCAATGTTTCTGCTCATAAAGAAAATATTTCTTTATTTGCTCTTAAAAACTATACGGATACCCCACAAGCAGGAATGAGAGCTGCTAACATTTTAGACGGGTTACTATTGGCTAAAGGCTATAATATTCTCAGCCACATCCAAGAAGGTGACAAAAGTTTAAACGAGATGCGTGAAATCGCTTTAAAAGAAAATGCAAAATATTTCATTTCTGGCGGTGTCAGTGAATGGAGATATAAAACAGGTATAGACGGGGAGCCGGCAGTAAGTTTTAAGTGTGTTTTATATGATACACAAACAACTAAAGTGATGTGGAGTGCAACAGCTTCAGACAGCGCATGGGGCAGTGGTTCTATCGGTACTACAGCTCAAAGTTTATTAGATTCTGCGATAGGAAATTAGGTTTCCCTTGAAAGTAGAACAAAAACGTATAGAAGGAGTAACAAAACTTACTTCTATCATAACGAAATTACATGATTATGCGTATTTAGAGACTCTTATTTTAGTCTCGCTATATCTCGCTTTTGGATATCTCCTTGATCCAAAAGATGTATGTATACTTGACGGGCAGGTTTCTTATATACTCATTTTACTATCCGTTATTACACTTTTTCATGGCTTTGAAAGTGGAATATTGGGAGTTGGACTTATAGCACTCGCTATGTGGCTATTTTACCCTGCATTTAATTATGTGCAATTTTTGTCAACCTTTATGATGGTACTTATTTTTAGTGAATTTCACTATTATTGGACAAAGAAAATAAGAGAAGCAGAACTTGGCTCAGAATATAAAAATATAAAATTAAATGAACTTTCTCGTGCATTTTATACACTCAAAATCTCACATGATCAGCTAGAAAGAAATTATGTTTCAAAACCTATGAGTCTACGTAATTCTATGATGCATATCAAAGAATTACAAGGTGACGATAAAGATAAATTTATAAGTTTTTTAACTTTATTGGAAAAATCATTTAATTTGACCTCTGGGAGTATTGCTTTTCTTGATGAGGATAACCCAAAACATGAATCTTTTAAAGTTATTGCAAAAACTGATGATGCTCTAGAGAATATAGATTTGGAAAATCAACTTGTAAAAAAAGCACTCCAAAT
>JBBRBK010000105.1:0-5250 GCA_038205935.1 Campylobacterales bacterium | reverse complement strand
TATCTCGTTATCTACTTGCTTAGTTTTCAATGATCTCAAACTAGTCAAACTCTCGTCTGTCAAGGCCTAAACTTTAGGTCTCATCGTTTGTGGACGGGAATTATAGGAAAATTTGAAATCAATGTCAAGGGGTTTTGGAGGGAATTTAAAAAGAATTTGCAATTCGTGGGGATTTGTAATGAAATCCCCGAAGTTTGATTTGGTTTGCTTATAAAACGAAGATTCTGATCCGTTTTCCTTTAATATTTATCTCTTTTAATTTAGAAATTTGATCCGCACTACAATCTCTTTTGACTGCAACATAGGCATCTTTTTGTAAAATATCTATATTTCCTATGCAATCTTTCTCTAATCCCAAAGTTTTTATAAACGTTCCTACAACATCTCCGGCACGAATCTTGTCTTTTTTCCCTGCAAGAAGGTGAAGTGTTATATATCTGGCTTGAATTGGTGTTTTATTATAAAACGTAAGCTCTTTAAGGTCTATCTCTTCGATATCTGTTTTTACAAGTTCTTTGATGGCATCTAATTGATCTCTGTCACTCTCACTATATAAGCTTACACTTATGCCCTCATCTCCAGCTCTTGCAGTTCTTCCCACTCTATGAAGATACACTTCTTTATCTTGAGGCAAATCGTAGTTGATGACTAATGAGATATCTTTGATATCTATACCGCGTGCTGCAAGGTTTGTTGTCACTAAAATAGGGATACTTTTGTTTGAAAACATCAGTAGCATCTCATTTCTAATATTTTGCTCTAGTCCACCGTGAAGAAACTCTGCGTCAAATCCATCATTATAAAGTTTATGAGTAACTTCTTCGACATCTATTTTCGTGTTACAAAAGATGATTGCAGAATCTGGTCTATATGAAAAAAGAACAGTTTTTAGTGCATTGTATTTATCTTCTCTCTTTACCTTACATGTAAGCTGTTTTAAGTACCCTTCATTGTCTTCATCTATTGTCACTGTTTTTGGATTATGCATTACGCTTTTTACAAGAGTTTTAATATTATCTGGATAGGTAGCTGAGAATAACAAAGTTTGAAGCTTTGAGGGAAGTTTGGTTTTGATATATGAGATATCATCATAAAATCCCATATCAAGCATTCTATCTGCTTCATCGAGAACCAACATCTTGATATGACTAAAATCAATCGTTTCTTTTCCAATATGATCGATAATGCGTCCAGGCGTACCTACAACTATGTGCGCGCCATAATCAAGCGAGCGTCTTTGATTGTATAGAGATTCTCCGCCATATATCGTGACTATTTTTACATTATGTTGTAAACGTGCGAGTTTGCGCAGTTCAGAGGCTACCTGTTCGCAGAGTTCACGCGTAGGACAAATAACCAAAAACTGGATATCAAAGTTTTTAACATCAAGATTTTCTAATATCCCAATCCCAAAGGCAATCGTTTTTCCACTGCCTGTTTTAGACTTTGCAATAAGGTCATCACCTTGCATAATAATAGGAATCGCTTGTTTTTGAATCGTAGTCATTGACGAGAAATTCAATGATTCGAGATTTTCTAAGAGTTTTGTGTCTAAATTTAATGAAGAGAATTTGTTTTCTGGCATGTTCAATCTTTTTTACGACAGTATAACACATATGCTATTTCTGGCATGGATTGTGCTAAGTACCTACTATGTATATATCAACATTCAGCACATACGTCAGTTCTGTCCAGCCTTACGCCAAACAGCAACCTGCAACGCCATCCAAATCTGAGAGCAGTTTTAAAGAGCTTCTGGCACAAAAACAGTTAGCTGCGTATACTCTCAATAAATCGTTTCCGGTAGATTATGTCAATAAAGAAAGTACACTTTTTAATCAGATCAGAATGCAGACCCCAAAGGATCCAGAAACTTCAAAAAGGCTCGAAGAAAGCTACCATGTAAGCAGTTTTGATCTTCTAAAAACAAGAACGGATGTGTATACGGCGAATGCAAATAAAATGAAATCTTTCAATAAGTATACTCAGCCACTCACACCAAATCTTGGTGATGCAAAATTTGATGTCCAAAAACAAAAGATAGCAAATATCTATCTCAGTAATGATGCTTATTTCAATAAAATAGTAATTTAACACATCATATATAAGTTAGAAGCATCTTCATAGTTCAACAACATTAGAGTTTTTTTAAAATCTTTTCAACTACCTCAGCAGGATTTTGTGTTTGATAGATAGGGCGTCCTACAACGATGAAATCTACCATTGCAGAATGTGCGAAGTCGATATCTGCTACGCGTTCTTGATCTCCCGCATCTTCGCCAAAAGGGCGGATGCCCGGAGTGAGTGTCATAAACTCTTTGGAAGTAATATTTTTGATCGATGCACTTTCAAAAGCACTGCACACAACGCCATCAAGTCCGCTTTCATACGCATCACGCGCAAATTTGTCAGCTTTTGTGGCGATATCTTCATTATAAATGTATGAAAAGTCCTCTTCGTTAAATGAAGTTAGTGCAGTTACAGCTAAGACAATCGGGCGGTTTTCATATTTTTCAAGTCTTTTCATTACTGTGCTCATTGCTTTTTTGCCTGCACTTGCGTGGACATTGAACATATCAACGCCAAGTCCCATGATCGATTCTGCGGCATCTGCCATTGTGTTTGGAATGTCGTAAAGTTTGAGATCTAAAAAGATTTTAAAATCAGGATTGATCGTTTTGATCGCTTCTATAAACTCCGCTCCATCGCGGATAAATGAGCGAAAACCAACTTTGAGCCAAACGTCATACTCTTTTATTTTTTCTATAAGTGCTAAATTTTCTTCTTTGGTTGGCAGATCAAGTGCGATACAAAGTTGCATAGTTTCTCTTTTTTTATAAAATTATATCATTTTTGGTAGCTTACATGCAAAGTGCCCTATGGGTGTAAGGTGTTCTGTGCGTGAAAAGTATTATATGGAGGTATCAGGAATAAGAAGAGTTTCCGTGCTAAAAAATTAGCACGGAAAAGAGGATTAGCCTCTAACCATTTTTTCGATTTTTGCTACGACTGTTGGATCTTCAAGAGTTGAGATATCCTGAGTGATCTCTTCGCCTCTTGCAATTGAGCGAAGAATACGACGCATAATCTTTCCTGAACGTGTTTTAGGGAGTCCTGGAGAGAAAACAACATCATCACATAAAGCAATATTTCCTATCTCTTTTTGGATAACTTTATTGATCGCTTTCATCTCTTCGAGCTCATCTGCAACGCCTGTATCAGACTTCAGTACGACATAAGCAAAGATCCCCTCGCCTTTGATCTCATGCGGTTTACCAACAACTGCAACTTCTGCAACATTTGGATGTTTTTTGATCGCAGCTTCAACTTCCGCTGTTCCCATTCTGTGACCTGAAACGTTAATAACATCATCAGTACGTCCAGTGATAGTGATGTAACCATCTTCATCATAGTTCGCGCCATCACCTGTAAAGTAAACAGGTTTTCCATCTTTTTTCACATCACCAAAATAAGATTTGACAAATCTTTTTTCATCTCCCCAGATTCCACGGATCATAGCCGGCCAAGGACGTGTCACACACATATAACCACCCTCGCCTACTTCAACTTTTTTTCCTGTTTTTGGATTTAAAATCTCAGCCATTATTCCTGGAAGTGGAAATGTTGCACATGCTGGTTTGATCGGTGTAGCACCAGGAAGTGGAGAAACGATATGTCCGCCAGTTTCAGTTTGCCAATACGTATCAACAATCGCACATTTACTATTACCAACTGCTTCATAGTACCATTTCCACGCCGGAGGATCGATCGGTTCACCGACTGTTCCAAGAACTTTTAAGCTTGAAAGGTCATATTTTGCCGGTTCATCTTCACCCATTTTATGTAAAACACGGATCGCAGTAGGCGCTGTATAGAACTGGTTGATCTTATACTCTTCTACCATTTTCCATGGACGTCCAGCATCCGGATAAGTAGGAACACCCTCAAACATCACTGTTGTGGCACCCATAGCAAGTGGTCCATAAACGATATATGTATGACCTGTAATCCAGCCAACATCCGCCGTACACCAGTAAGTGTCATTTTCTTTAACATCAAATACCCATTCCATTGTCATTTGTGCCCAAAGAATATAACCCGCTGAGTTATGTTGAACACCTTTTGGTTTACCAGTTGATCCTGAAGTGTAAAGCAAGAAAAGAGGATCTTCTGCGTCCATAACCTCTGGGTCACATTTCGTTGGCTGGTGTTTGATAAGCTCATTGTATGAATAGTCACGTCCAGCAACCCAAGTCACATCTTCGCCATTTCGCTCAACAACTAAAACTTTTTCTACAGGTGTTTTACCGCTTAATGCTTCATCAACAACTGGTTTAAGCATGTATGGTTTATCTTTTCTAAATGCGCCATCAGCCGTGATAACCACTTTTGCATCTGCATCTTTGATTCTATCACGTAATGCATCAGCAGAGAATCCGCCAAATACGATTGAATGTATTGCACCGATTCTCGCACATGCAAGCATGGCATAAGCCGACTCAAGAATCATTGGCATGTAGATAATAACGCGGTCACCTTTTTTCACACCAAATTCATTTTTAAGCAGGTTTGCGAAACGGTTTACATTGTAATAAAGTTCCAAATAAGTAACGATTTGTTTATCACCTCTGTCACCTTCAAAGATAATAGCCGCTTTATTTTTACGAGTATCTAAATGACGATCGATACATTGAGCTGAAACATTTAGTTTTCCACCCTCAAACCATTTTACAAAAGGAAAGTTACTCTCATCCATTACGTTTGTGAACGGTTTTATCCAAGACAGTTTCTCTTTTGCATAAGAGCCCCAAAAACCTTCATAATCTTCAATAGCATAATCTTGAAGAGCCTGATACTCACACATATTTTTAATTCTAGCCGTCGAAGCGAACTCTTTATTTGGTTTAAAAACTGGTTTTACATGGTCTGACATTAATTTTTCTCCTTGGTTAGTTTTAAATATATCATAGCTGTCATGATGGCATCATTGACTGCATTATGCGCTCCCATATCTGGGACCTTACAATTTTTGAGGATTGTATCGAAGCGTAAATCAATATTTCCTTGTGGTATTAACGTAATTGTTTTCTCAAAATAGATTTCAGAAACTTCAATCATTTTGTTTGGCAATGTTATACCCAACATAGGTTTTATATATCGATTTATCATCGCTACATCAAACTCTAAATAATATCCAATTAAGGCTCTAGAACCAATAAAATGTAAAAACTTTTTTACAGATTCGGAGGG
>JBBRBK010000104.1:0-5464 GCA_038205935.1 Campylobacterales bacterium | reverse complement strand
TTGCTCGTCATCAGTGCGTATTCCAAGCATGAATATATCCAAAGTTCTTCCTCAGACAGGGTCAACTGATATCGATGTTGGAAATCAGAAGGTGGCCACTCTTCAGGGAACATGCGGAATGGGTATGTATCCGTTTGAAGTTGAGTTTCAAAGCTAGTATGCAGAAAGTACTTTTTTCGCATAATACAGCGTGATAAGTATGCAAAAAGAGGTATTTTGTCCACTAACTCATCTATACTGGAAAAAAAGTACCGATTTTGTCCAGTACAGTGTGCTTATTTAGGTCTCTCGCCTTTTAACATTCTCTCAAACGCCTCGAGGTTACCCATAGCATCATGAACAGGATGATGATCGTGTTTAGTTACTCGTAATCTTTTCCAGGAAGATGCATCTTTGAAATCTCCAACTAATCCAGCATAAAAATCACCAATCCTGCGAGCAGAATATCCGAAAGGATTATTCCCAATGGTCCGATGAAAGCCATCGTTGATCCACTGCCAATCAAAAGCTGGATTGTCGCTCACAAACTTTGGTCTCTCGTCTCCACAGATTTCCTTTAGCCATTTGTCGAAGTTTTCAAATACTTCTTTTTCGTCATGAACAACACCGGTAGGAATCTTGATATCAGGATTTTCGGCCGATGGTACTCGCTCGACAATAAGTCCATGAAAAGTAGCCTTTGATGGATATGCCACAGCGCCAAATTCACTAAGCTTGCCCATACTCGGACACTTGCCAGTAGCTTCACAGTCCACAAAGATTAAGTTTTTAAGATTGTTGATATCCATAGCACCATTTTAACTCTGAAACAGAAATATAAAAAGATTAGTGAATGAGAAGCAAAAACAAGGGTCCATTCACTAAAAAATAGCAAAATTCAGTGAAAATTTAGATTTCACTAGACTTCCGAACCTATTCTGGGTATGTTCACTTCATATGGAGACAGTAAACGAAAACATATGCAGAAAGTGTCAAAGTCAGAATATTATTTTTGTTGAGTATTCCTGGGACCACCCCGAACATTACGACGGCACAAGTGAGATAGAGTGCCTTGATTGTGGCGCCAGGTTTGGTCGGTGGTCCGGTAAGGAGTTGGTCCAGGACGAATATGAGAAAAGGAAGTGGTACAAAAAGGATTGAAATAAGCTTCTAAAATAAAGATAAAGTCGGACCTTTAGTTTGATTACTAAAAATGCTAAAATACTATCAATGACCCCGTTGCAATCAATCAAAGAAATACAAAATAAGTTTGATATCAACGCTATACTTGCGCAGACAGTCTTTCTACGTGCCGATAAAGCAAATTTACTTGAAGATGCTGGACGAATCATTGCTGAAAAACCAAAACCTTTTGTTAAGTGGGTTGGTGGGAAAAGACAACTCCTGACACAGTTTCGAAAATTAAATCTTTATCCACCCGCACTTTTTGATATTAAGACAGGAAGATATTTTGAACCATTTGTCGGTGGCGGTGCTGTGTTTTTTGACCTACTTCCAAAGAAAGGATATTTATCTGATTTAAATAAAGAACTAGTTACTACCTACAACGTTATTAAAAATGATGTTGATGGGCTTATTAAGTCTTTAAAAAAGCATAAGACTGATAAAGATTACTTTCTAAACATTCGCGCTCAAGATCCGACCAAACTAAGCGACCTAGCTGTTGCATCACGCTTTATATTTTTAAATCGTACTTGTTTTAATGGAATGTACAGAGTAAATAGTAAGGGTGGTTTTAATGTGCCGTACGGTAAATATAATAATCCATTGATTTGTGATGAGGACAACCTTAAAAAAGTTTCAAAGGAGCTTCAGGGTATTGAAATAAAACATCAGGATTATAAAGGAGTATTGGAGAAAGCAAAAAAGGGTGATTTTATCTATTTCGATCCACCCTACTATCCTGTAAGCAAGACGGCATCATTTACTTCATATACAAAGGAATCGTTTCTTGAAAAAGAGCAGACTGAGCTTCGAGATACGGTCCTCGAATTAAACAAGAGAGGATGTTTCGTGATGCTATCAAACTCGGATACACCTTTTATAAATGAAATATATTCAGGATTCAAAGGAATTCGTATTAGCAAAGTAGAAGCCGGCCGAGCAATCAATTCAAACTGATCAGGTAGAGGAAAGATTACTGAAGTATTAATAACTAATTACTAAACATTATATGAAAAAAGGAGGAATAGGAGGTGGAAATACAAAAACAGGAATTAACTTCGAAGGAGAGGTTGATTTTCTAACTCTTATTGCAAAACAGGAAGGATACAGCGTTGCTGATTGTGATGTTTTATACAATGGAGAAAATGTTGCACAAGCATATAAAAAACATGGATTCTATAAGTTCCTCAAAGAAAAAGGTATAGATTGGGAAAGTATTATATCGGCCCAACTTTTACCTGATGATGCTATTTTTGTGATGACAAATAACACTTTCTTCATACTAGAAATTAAATTTCAAATTACTCCAGGATCGACAGATGAAAAGCTTCAAACTTGTGATTTTAAGATTAAACAATATCGAAAGCTTTTAGCGCAACTTAATGTTGAAGTTCAATACATTTACATTCTGAGCGACTGGTTTAATGTTAAAAAATATAAAGATGTTCTCGATTACATAATTACGGTTCCAGGATGTTCATATTATTTTAATTACTTACCACTACAAAAGATAGGTTTACCGGTCCCAGAAAATAATCAGAGTTAAAAATGTCTTCAAAAATACAACAAACTCAAAAGAAGTCATACAAAGAGATATTAAGTTCTACTGTCTCATTTCATATACCAACTTTTCAAAGAGCATACAACTGGAAACCTAAACAACTAGAGCAATTATGGGGAAGCGTTATTAATAATGATAAGCAATACTATATAGGGAATATTGTTGTAGTTCAGCATTCTACCGAAGATATTCAATCTGGGTATTTAGTAATAGATGGCCAACAAAGATTAACAACCTTGTCACTTTTTCTTGTTGCAATTAGAAACTATATTTCAAAAGATAAGGAAAAAGATAAAAGTAAACAACAGTTACAGAAACATAAAGAGATGATGGAGGAACTAAGATCATCATTGATATTTAGTACGTCATTTTCTGATGAAAGCAAAATCAAGCTTGTTTTTTCAAAAAAGAATCTTTCAGAAGTATATAGAAAATTAGTACAAGATGAGGTGTTACAAGAAGATTTACTTGATGAAGCTCAAACAAGATTTGTTAAAAACTTACGCTATATAAATCAACTTCTAAGGGACTACTTAAAAGAAAATACTAAGCCTATAAAAACAGCAATTCAAGAGTTGGTCAGTAAAATACTAGAACTCGAGTTTATTATTATAGAATGTCGTAATGAAAGTGACGTTTACCAAATTTTTGAAGGTTTAAATTCTACTGGACTTGAACTTTCAGTTGTAGATTTGGTAAAAAATACAGTCTTTAAGAGAATTAAGGAATCAGATACTCTTGCTTTAAAAAATGCTGAAAAGACATGGGAGGAAATGGAAAATAACTTTGAACAAAGCAATATAAATTTGTTTTCAAAATTTCTCAGACACCAATGGATATCTAATTACGGTTACATCAATACATCACAGTTATATGATGCAATAAAGAAGAAGCTTGACGAAGAGATGCATAATAGTCAAGAAATAATTAAATTCGTTGTAGACATGAGAGATGACGCTGCTTTGTACATAGCTCTACGTACAGGAAATTCAGAATTTTTTAGGGATAAAATATTAAAAGGCACAAAAGACTCTGAGGTAGAAAAATATTTAAGTGCTTTTATTTTACTTGATTCGGATCAAATTTATGAGGTTCTTTTGGCCTACTGTAAGAAATTCATATCGGTAGATGGATATACAAAACAACAATATACAAGTGATTTAAAAAGACTCTGGAACCTAGGATTACTTATTAAGGTTGTCTCATCAGTAAATCCATCTAAATATGAGAAAAAGTTCGCGGATAGATGTAAAAGCCTAGCTAATTATAAAGGTAAGGAATATAACAAGGAATCTGATAAATTCTACGTTGATCTGTGGGACTTGGTTAAGGATAGAAAAGATGAATTTCTTAAAAATTTCAATGATACCTTTGTGTATAAAAAAGGTAATGATCAAAATAATGAGCTTATTAGATTTATTTTACTTACAATATATCAACAAAAGAATAAGGGTGTTACCTATGAAATAAAAACGGTAGAGCATATTCTGTCTCAGTCAAAGTATGAATTGGAAGACTTTCTGCATCAGATCGGCAATCTAACAATTCTATCAAGAGAAATGAACAGAGCGGCCAGTGATAAAGACTTCGGTATTAAATATCAAAATTATTATTCAACAGATATTTTTGAATATAACAAAATATTAAACAAGTACCCATTTGATACTGAACCAAAAGAGGCTACCGTGCAACGAGCAAATGATATTGCGATGGAAGCATTTAAAATTTTTTCTATAACCTAAATTTATAATGGTTACAAAGGATTTAAAACTGCATCCGGAAGAATTTGAACTAGAATGTACAACAGTCTGGGCTTTTCCTCGTCGTGGTAATTGGGCAACACATGCATCTGATTGGCGTGGTAACTGGTCCCCAGAAGTGGCTCGCAATCTTATACTTCGCTATTCGAAAGAGGGCGATGTTTTACTTGATTCAATGATAGGTGGTGGTACAACAGCAATCGAAGCAAAGATTTTAAATAGAAACATTATCTACTCTGATGTAAATGAAGTTGCGCTCGAACGTACAAAGAAATCCCTAGCATTCAAGGTTGATAACAAATCATGGCAAAGAGGTTTTAAATGGGACTCGCGCGACCTGGCGAAAGTAAAAGATAATACTATTGATTTAGTTCTTACACATCCTCCATATGTAGATATAATCAAATACAGCGAAGGTAAACTTGTCGATGATCTGTCAAACATTCATGATATTGAGGCTTTTTGTGATGAGATGGAGAAAGTTGCAAAAGAGTTTTACAGGGTCCTAAAGCCAGGGAAATTCTGTGCAATCCTAATGGGTGATACTCGACGAAACAAGATGTACCAACCGCTTGCTTATAAGGTTATGGACCGCTTTCTAAAGGCTGGGCTACTTCTCAAAGAAGATATCATCAAAAGACAATTTAACTGTAAGGCAACAGGTTTCTGGGTGACCAAGTCCAAAGAGGCAAATTTTCTACTTATAATGCATGAGCATTTGTTTGTGTTTCAAAAACTAAAATAAACCAAGCTTAATTTCTTTATTTTTGAGCTTAAAAATGGTAAAGTGTCTTTACAAGACATCTTTTGAATTATGAAATATACAAAATTTACTATAGAAAACTATAAAGGCATTAAGAATCTAGAGCTTGATCTCGCTATTCAACCAGATCATAAAATCTACACACTTATTGGACTAAATGAATCTGGAAAAACTACTATACTTGAGGCAATTAATGATTTTGAAGTGGAGGTACCT
>JBBRBK010000103.1:0-5602 GCA_038205935.1 Campylobacterales bacterium | reverse complement strand
CAACAGAGGCAAATTGAGTGAGTTTTTCATCTCAAAATGTAAAAATTCACTCAACTTTCCTTAGATGAAGATTCAAGAAAAGTTAAAAAAAGAAGATGGGCAACTTTAGGAGGCTGTGAAAGCTGTTTTTAGAGGTGCCCTTAATGTTGTAATAACATAAATACACTACAATATACAAATTTAAAAAATGGATCTGCAAATTATGAAAAAATATATCTTTGCACTCAGCCTTACCGCAATGGCGCTATCTGCCCAAACACTCACAATGCAAGAGTGTATTGAAAAGACATTGCAAACGCATCCGGATATAAAAAGTTTTACTTTAGAGATATCTAAAAGTGAACAAAGCTATATTTCTGCACGTTCTGCACTTTTGCCGCACCTTGACCTTCAAGCAGAGTATGATTTTGAACGTACGTATGTCATGCCTAAAAATGGCGAACTGTCTACATTAAATCAGCCGAATTTTCAAATAGGTGTCTCCTTACAACAAAAGGTTTTTGACTTCTATAAAACTTCCTCTTTGATCGAGTCTGCAAAAGTGGATGAAGAGATAGCAAAACTCAGCTCTCAAGAGGCAAAAAACCTGATGATTTATAAAGTAGAGACCCTTTATGAAACTGTTTTAATTCAAAAAGAGGCGATTGAAGTTCGTAAAAAAGATCTTCAAACAAAAGAGGAACTCTACAAACAATCTCTTGCTTTTGTGGAGCAAGGACTCAAAACAACTTCCGATTCAACTCGATTTTTATCAGCTTTATATGCCGCTCAAGATGCGCTTTCAAAAGCCGATGCAGAGTATCAAAAAACAGTTACAACCCTCTCCTTATATACCTCCCAAAATATCAGCTTTAATACAGAGTTTCTAAAAGATATTTCCATGGATAAAAGCCAAACAGTAGATTTAACGTTGCAAAACAATACTGAGCTTCAGATCTATGATAAAGCGATTGAAAAAAATAAATTTCAAACTCAAGCTTTTAAAGCGCAGCATTATGGATCGCTTGATCTTATTGCAGGGTACAACCATTTTGATAATATCAATGCTTATGACACACACTTCGTTGGACTCACCCTTAATATCCCACTTTTTACAGGTTTTGATACCAGTGCAAAAGAGCAAATGTCTGCCATATCTACTAGTATCGCAAGAGAGGCAAAGTCATCAAAAAACTTATTGCTTCAAGAGGAGTTTGGCAAACTTTTAATTGATAAAAAACAGTATGCTAAAACCATAGAAGCAAAACAAGCGCAACTCGAAGCATCACTTAGCACCAAAAATCTTCTACAAGCAAGATATAAAGAGGGACTAGCGACTTACATAGAACTGCTTGATGTCACAACTCTTTATCTCACATCAGCGCTTGAACTCTTAGAAGCTAAATATAATCTCTCGTTAATACACTACAAAATCATCTACCTCACTGGAGCAAATCAATGAAAACTTGGACAAAAACTCTTCTTACCTTCGCCCTACTTATCGGCGTGGCAACGCTGTTTTACTTTAAAATATATCTGCCAAAAATAAGCTATGAAACCGCTTCTGCCAAGATTGGTTCCTTACATGTAAGCGTATTTGGCATAGGAAACGTGGATGCAAGAGATATTTATCCTATCACTGCGCAGAGCGGTGGAAAACTAAGCTCAATTTTAACTGATGAGGGAAAATGGGTAAAAAAAGGGGATCTTTTGGCGACTATAGATCCCGTTGATCTTCCCTCTTTGTTGGATGAAGCAAAGACATCTCGTCAAAAAGCGAAGTTTGAGTCTGTTGCTTCAAAAAATGAGCTCAAAACGCTTCAATCTCAAAAAGAGATGATAGAGCTAACATTTAAAAGATATGAAAAGCTGTATGCTCAAAAGTATATCTCCAAAGCGGAATATGATAAAGCAGATACTGATCTCAAAGGGATCAATGCGCAAATAGCTGGAAACTTAGCACATAACAGTGCAAGCGAGATGGAGATACAAAAAGCTTCCTCCTCTCTTGAAGGATTGCAAACTAAACTTTCACGGTTGCATATCATAGCGCCAGTTGATGGATATGTGCTTTCAAAAGATGCACAAGTCGCACAAAATATTTCGCCAACTCAAAGCATCGTAACCATCGTTGATCCAAAAACTGTCTGGGTTAAAACTTTTGTAGATGAAAAGATTAGTTCTAAAATAGCCCTTGGCCAAAGTGCCAAAATCACCCTTCGCTCACAGCCAAACCATCCGTTTGATGCAAAGGTGGTACGTATCTCTGCAATAAGCGATGCTACAACACAAGAGCGCGAAGTAGCTGTTGCTTTTGTGAACCTTCCAATCCCTTTTTATATTCACGAACAAGCAGAAGTAAAAATCGAGACGGAGATTTTAAACAATGTCACTCTTCTTGATGAATCACTTATTGTCTATATTAATAAAGAAAGCGGTGTCTGGATAGAAAAAGATTCAAAAGCTCACTTTTTAAAGCTCACTATCCTCGCTCACAGTGATAAAAAAGTTGCTTGTAAAGAGGAGATTAAAAGCCAAATATTAGTGCCAGATGCTACAAAAAAACCTCTTGTTGAAGGGATGAGAATCCACTTATGATTAATCTGGCACAAAAAGATATCTCTCATACTTTTGGCAAGTTTGTCGTAACTGCTATGGGTGTTGGGATGCTGCTTGGAATAGTTTTAATCATGATAGGAGTTTATAGAGGTTTGATCGTAGATGCCACCAATTTACTTGATGATGTGAATGCTGATGTTTGGGTCGTTCAAGAAAATACTCTAGGGCCTTTTGCCGAATCTTCACGAATACATGAAGATTTAAAAAATACGCTCAAAGCCATAGAAGGGATCGACAAAGCGGAAGCGATAACATTTCAAAATATACAGCTCTACACGGACTCTAAACCTATTAGGGTCGAAGCTGTTGGGTTTGATCCCTTTGGCGATATTGATCCGATCAATCCACTTCATCTCATCAAGGGTAGAACACTCAAAAGTGCTCATTATGAAGTCGTAGTATCTGCTGAAACAGGATTAAAACTTCATGATCACATAGATATTGGACGCGATTCTTACGCTGTTGTGGGCATCACACAAAAAACAGTTTCCTCTGGCGGCGATCCCTTAATTTATATGAGTCTCAAAGATGCGCAGCAACTTCAGTTCTCCTACTCAAATGCGACTATTAGAAATGATAGAGATAGAGGCGCTGTTTTAAATCCTGATCTACATATCGTCAATGCTATCATTGGCACTATTAAAGCAGGTTATAACAGCAATATCATCTCAGAAAATATCTCTCGATGGAAACATCTCAGCGTTTATACAAATAATCAACAAAAAGAGATCTTGACTAAAAATGTGGTTGAAAAATCTGCAAAACAGATTGGTCTTTTTACGATGATTTTAGTCATCGTTTCAACCATCATTATCGGTCTTATTATCTATACTATGACTCTTGAAAAGATCAAAGAAATTTCGATTATGAAGCTTATTGGGATTCCTGATAGTATCATCATAAAGATGATCGTACAAGAAACTGTTTTGCTTGGGTTTTTTGCTTTTATATTTGGCAATATCTTCTCTCATCTCATTGATGACAAATTTCCAAAAAGAGTGATTCTTGAAGTACCTGATGCACTTATGCTTTTTGGTGTAATCCTTGTGGCTTCCGTTATAGCTTCATTTGTGGGCGTGGGAAAAGTCGTACATGCAGATCCAACAGTTGCAATCGGAGGATAAATGAGCACACAACAAAGTATCAAAATCGAAAATCTTGTCAAAGAGTTTGGAAAAGGAGACAGCCTTCTGCGTGTTATCGATGGCGCTTCTTTTACTGTAAACAAAGGGGAACTCATCGCGCTCATTGCACCCAGCGGAGCCGGCAAAACCACCTTGCTTATGATGATAGGATGTGTTATAGATCCAACCTCAGGAACAAT
The DNA here is from genome assembly GCA_038205935.1 of Campylobacterales bacterium. Taxonomy (GTDB): domain Bacteria; phylum Campylobacterota; class Campylobacteria; order Campylobacterales; family Sulfurimonadaceae; genus Hydrocurvibacter. The sequence continues at coordinate 1,680 of JBBRBK010000103.1, read as the reverse complement.
CTGGCTGGGAGATGAAAAAGTGTATGAAGACAAATGGATCACACACAACTCTCGAAAAATTAGAAGAGAAAAGATAGGTTTTATCTTTCAAGCACATTATCTTATCCCTTTTTTAAATGTTATAGAAAATGTCACTCTTGTTCCTCAAACAAATGGTGTTCCTGAAAAACAGGCCAAAGCTGAGGCGATGAAGCTGCTAGAGTATCTAGATATCGCCGATAAAGCGCATAGTAAGCCCTCTGCTCTTTCAGGAGGACAAAACCAAAGAGTTGCCATTGCACGAGCACTTGCAAACAATCCTCAAATCATACTTGCGGATGAACCCACAGCCGCACTTGATAGTGCTCGCGCACTGAGTGTTATACAGATGCTTAAAAAAATAGCAACGGAACAAAATGTCGCAATTATTATGGTAACTCATGATGAACGCATGGTACAGCGGTGTGACAAGATTATGAAAATAGAAAATAAAAAGATCGTTTTTGAAACAGTAGACGTTCCATCTTAACGCTCTTTTAACATCCTTTTACTATACTTACTTTATGGCAAATATATTACTTTTAGAAGATGATACTGTTTTAAGTGAGACCTTGATTGAACTCTTGGAGTGCGAAGGTTTTCGCGTGCATCATGAGTTAGATGGTGAAGCTGCACTTGATGCAACTTTTGCAAAAGAATTTGATCTTTTAATCCTTGATGTCAACGTTCCCTATCTCAATGGTTTTGATCTGCTCAAAAGCCTGCGTCAAAGCGGATCTAAAACTCCTGCTGTTTTTATAAGTGCTCTGAGTGATATTGCTTCACTCTCAAACGCTTTTGATGTCGGGGCAGATGATTACATCAAAAAACCTTTTGATTTCGATGAACTTCTTATTCGTATAAAAGCTCTGCTTAAACGCCAGTTCAATACCTACAACGATACTATTTTACTTGATAACTTTAGCTTCATAATCTCAAAAAATGAGCTTTATAAAGAGAACAAATTCCTTCAGCTCTCACCATATGAGCTGACATTAACAAAACTTTTTTTTCAAAATCTCAATAAAACGATTCTTAAAGAAAACATTCTTAGTAGCATGGATGAGGGAAGAGAAATGAGTGAGGGTTCACTGCGAGTTTATATCAACAAACTTAGAAATATAGGACTACCCATAACAACCATCAAAGGGATAGGATACCGTCTTGCAAAATCATGAAAAAAAAGCATTTTTAAAGTTTTTTCTTACCTATTTTTTTAGTGTTGCTCTGCTCATTCTTGTAAGCGGCTATTTTTACTTTCAACAGATGTATGATCAACAGTTAAAATCTGAAGAATTTTCTCTTATTGAATACGCCAGACATATTAAGATGAATGAGAATCTTGAAAAATTTGAACCAGAGCTACATCATATATTTACAAAAAAACTTGCAAAGCATATAGATATAAGAAATTTTACAATGCAAAACGGAGAGTTTGTTAAATACCTTCCAGCCCAAAGTGATGGATACTACCTTGTAGTTTATAAACCTACAAAACAGTTTTATGATGCACTATGGCAGATCAACATGAAGATCATCACTCTTCAATTTTTGTTACTGACTCTTTTTGGGATATTGAGTTATAAGCTCGCCAAAAGTGCACTGAGTCCACTTCAAACAAGCATACTCACTCTTGATAAGTTTGCAAAAGATCTTATCCAC
>JBBRBK010000102.1:0-5620 GCA_038205935.1 Campylobacterales bacterium | reverse complement strand
TAAATTTGTTCTTACTACATAAATAAAATATACTCCTTACATTCACTATTAAAAAATATAAATTCACTATAATATAATTTTTAAGTTAAATTTATATAGAATATCTCGACTCATAAAGGATATTCACATGAAATACATAGTTCTTTTTACGCTTCTTCTTCATAGTTTGCTTTTTGCTGAGGATCAGATTGCCAATGAAACAAAAAAACCGATGTTATGCAATATTTTGTATCCGGCAAAATATGAGATGCAAAATATTAACGGTATTGAGCAGAGGGTTCAAACACAAAAGCAGGTATACTTTACTGAAATCATTCAACCTGATAAATCTTATTTAAGAAAAGCAGATGAGACTATTACCTGCTACAATGAGTTTGCAAAGATATCCTCTTATAAAGCAGGCAATGTACAAAATACAGATGCAAAATCGCTTGATATGTTTAAAAGAAATCATGAGTTGTTTGACATTGCCTCTTATGTAAATGAAGATAAAAATTTTGTTGAAACAAAATATGGAACTTCAAATCTTTGTAAAGAGTACAAGGATGGCGAATATTGTAAATTCAAAAATGGCTTAGATATTTTTTATACTAAATCCGGTCGTGTAAAAAAGATCTATATTTACGGTTCACCTCTTTATGGACTCGCAGGAAATCTACCTTTTGAGATCGATTCTTTTTATAAGATCAGAGCAAGTAATGAACCTTTAGGTTTATGGGTAAGTGAAAAAAATAGAGAGATAATCAAAACCAAACCGACATTTGAAACTGATAACGTCATAGTCTGGGAAAATCCGACTCCGAATATCAAAAGAGTGGTGATGACGCCTAAAAACGGTTTTATAAATCTCAATCGATATGGCATCAAAGATCAAGAGCAAAAACTTGAAGATTATCTCCAAGCCATAGAGGTCGAGTATGTTTTAGATGACAAAGCATATGAGCTAAATCAAAAAACACGCATTATGCCCGAACCTTCGCCTTATGCCAATCCTCGTCATCTTGCAGTAGAACAGTATCCAAGAAAAGCAAAAAATACTTGGGGCGAAACTTTAAATCTTACAAATAAGATTCCTACAAATAAATTTCAGGCTTTTTATATCAATACAAAAAATCCAAAAAGCGTGATTGCAAGTGAGGAAGTACCAAAAGTGAATGTGAATTATCCGTGGGATAAATTTCATGGCATAAAATCTGAAGATTTTGGTGGATACTGGGTTGGAAATTTTGTTTATGAAGATACGAAAGATATGAGTATCAATATCTCTCAAAGTTGGTCTAAAACACGAATAATCATTGATAATATGGTGATATATGAGGGTGGAAACAATCTCGAGATTCCTTTTAAATTTACAAAAGGGAAACATAAAATAGAGGTTGAGTATGTAAACAACTGGCACACGACAAATTTTGTGGTGAGCATAAAAGAGAAAGAGAAAGTTTACACTGCTACTGATATACGTGAAGAGCTGAAAAAACATACATCACAAGATAGTAAAGTCGTTTTGGTGGGAGCATACAATAGTAAGAATAAAAATAATGAAATCACATTAAAAATAGCAAAATCCCCTACTCCCATTATTCTTCTTTTAAATTCATATGATTCTATTCAATGGAACATAAAAAATCCATATAATGTAAAGATAGAAGCTATCGTATATTCAGCATACAAACCTGGAGTCGAGATTAAAGGTGATGTTCCAAAGTCGATACCTATTATGGCTTACAAGGGCAATATTGGCTCTTATAAGATGCAAAGAAAATGCTCTTGTATTAACGGCGGGGCTTTATTTAACTGTGATGGGACGAACGGTATCGATACAATTCACACTGTTGAGAGTTTGATGGGGAAAAAGATGTTTGGATTTAGTGTACAACCCAATGGAGAGACTTTTATTGTTCCAAATACTCTTGTTGATGCAAAAAAGATAAAAGAGTTAGAAGCAGAAGTTTTAGACATAGAAAAACAGCGTAAAGAGTGTCAGAAGCAAACAAATCCAAATTTTGAAAACATTTTTGACAAATAAGAGAGTGTTTAAAAGTACACTCTCGAAGATAGGTAAGCATTAGCTATAAAGCTTTAAAGTCTCTGCGACGCTTACATGTAAGACTCTTTGCTCTTTTGAGATATTCTCCCTGAAGGCTTGCGGGCTGACTTCTGGAGACATCAATCCCAGTTTTTTATGTACGCGGATGACATAATTGTCACTTTCTACAAAATAGTCATTATGCTCGGCAGTGTAAGGCATATCCCAAACTATACAATCCTCTGTTGGACAGACATCTGCACATTTGGGAACAGCGGCATCGACACACTCTATACACTCTATACACTTTTCAGGTTTGACGTAAGTAAACTCTCCATACGCTAGAGGTGACTCATCGGCAGTGACTATGGCAGTTGCGGGACATTCATCGATACAAGCATCACAATTGATGCAAGCGTCGGTAATAAGTACAGCCATTATGCGCTCCTATTTTGAGCTTTATGAAAGATTCTAAGCAGCCATAAAGGAGGATTATCACGCAACATATCTTGAAGTTTCATCGTTGCTTCCATAATGCTCTCACCCTCAGAAACACGTGCGGGGTGGATGCCTGAAGCTTGAACCATCTTTGAAGCAGTCGGTCCAATCTGAGTGCAGTACATAATATCCGCACTTCCAAGAGTATCGATTTTATAAGCCAGTTTCTCTTTTTCGCCCTCGGGCTCATCAGAACTATCCACGACCTCTATAAACTCAATAGTATCTTGATCGACCTTGTACATGTAAAAGCTTTTAGACCAGCCGAAATGCTGATCTATATTTTCTCCACTCGAGGATGCAAAAGCGATATTCATAATTTTAGAACGAATCCATAACGTTCGCGTGAGAATTACGAGCATCCATTGAGATCTCAGCCATAAATGCTTGTTCTTTCACTATTGGAAGCATCAAACCTTTTGATTTGTGCTCACGGATTTTGTATGTTCCAGCTTCATTACCAGATACATAGTAGTCATTGAACTCTACAGTGTAAGGCATATCCCAAACAATAGAACCTTCAGTTGGACAAACATCAGCACAACGAGGAGTATCAGCGTGACCTACACACTCTACACAAGTCTCAGCTTTTACATAAAATCTCTCACCCTCATACGGGTTTTTGTCATTATCATCTGGTAAAATTGCCGCTACTGGGCACTCAGATGCACACGCATCACAGTTTATACACTCCTCAGTTATCATTACAGCCATTTGGTACTCCTTGTTTTTTTAACTATTTACTAAATAATATGCAACTTTTATTCGAACTAAAAACTGCTCGCCTTGAATTGTTCGATAAAGGGTTCAAGCTTGATATCGATGCCGCGTAAAAGCATCGTAGCCTTACACCCCTTTACCAAATCAAGTTTTTCATACGCATGTGCCGTGATTAGTGAGACGATATCTCCAAAATCACTATTATTTAAAGTCAACTCGCATAAAGAACCGTTCTTTCTCATATTTGCCAATGTAACAGGCAGAGTATTTTCTATAGATACTTTTCCCGGACAATCCTTGCTCAAACACACAGAACCTTCCTGAAAGTTACAGTAGACTTTATCGCCCACACTCAGCCATTTTGGTTTTTCTGACTTTATAAGGTACATCATAGTTTCACCGTTGTTTACATGTATGTAGGTCACGATATCCGTTTCTTCTATGTTTTGCACAGTGGCTATGACTTTATTCATACTCGTGTCCTACATCAGATAAAGTACGACATTTTTGTCGATCATTGTCTCAAAATGATCCAACAACATGTCTGCGGTGGAAGTAGAACCAAGATGACAGCCTGAGCATGTTCCCTGATAATTGAGCCATATCTGCGGCTTATCTGCTACGATGTAGTTTATAAGCTCGATTCCGCCGCCATCAATTGCAAGCGTTGGGCGTATCTTTGTCTCAACAAGATTTTCCACAAGAGCTTTTTGTTTTATAGGATCAAAAGCGTGAAATATCTCATTTTTCTCAGTTGTAGTCCCTGCATTACTCACATAAGTGATCATTTCTTGGGCTTGTTTATTGTCATTGTACGCCGCTGTAATGAGATAGCGCATAGCCTCAGCAGTATTGCCAAGTTGCTTGAAAAGAATTCCAGCTTTTGCTTGAGACTCTATATGTCCCGCATCAGCGGCCATTTTATAATATTCAAGCCCTTTATCTAAGTCTATAGCTCCAATCATCCCTTTTTCATAAAAGATCCCAAGAGAGTGTTGCGCTTTGGCATTTCCTTTCTGCGAAGCTTTTAAAAACCAAGATGAAGCCAGTTCATAACTTTGTGTGCATCCACGCCCTTGCATATGCATAATGGCAAGATTGACCATTGCATCAGAATTTTCTGATGCGACTTCCGTAAAAAGTCCGTATGCTCCACTATAGTTTTTAGATTCAAACTCTTGTAATGCTCTAGTAAATATTTCACTCATAGTTTTATCCTTTTAATGGCATTTAAAGAGATTATGCAACAAATGTTCTAGAACTCTTTTTGCATATAAGCTACAAAATTGCAAAGGAGCATATATGATTGCGATCCCTTCTACGTCAACCAAAAAGCTAAACTGTGAGTGTGGCTGCGCATGAGAGAGTATAAAAAAGAGATTCTCACTCCCGAGATGCAAGAGATAAGATCGATGATAATTAACACCGTCACACAACGTGAAGCGATAAAAAGCGAGATGGAACTTTGGTTTGAAAAGTATCCAAAACAAAACTATCCAAAGATGCAAAATCTTATTTTAGCAGATGCAACACTCTCAAAACTTGACAGTTTTTATAAGCAGTTATGGGATTATCATAACGCTTTAAAATAAATAAAAGGAAGAACATTATGGACAAAGAAACACTGACACAAGAACTTTTAAAACAGGCAAGAAATGCTTTTGAGACAGCTTCGACACTGCGTGAAAGCCAAAGAGTAGAAGTTTATCTTAATGATGGTACGCCAAAAACTTCTGATGTTTTAGAAGAGGATGAGGAGATACTCTATTCTCCAACGCGTATACTCTGCTATCAAATTCATGGTTACGATTACCTCGAAGATGAGATAAAAACTTGGATCGATTATGCAAGAGAACCACAACCGCTAGAAGAGGGAATGCCTTTGCCTGAACCTACAAATATAGAAAAATCTATCCGTGAACTTATATATGAACTTGCAAAGAAGAAAGGTTTAAACACAGATGAGATCAGTTCGTTTGAAGTCTTCGCAAATCTCCCTATGGATCTTTTAGGAAGTATAGAACAGCAGATCATCGAGTACTGGTGGAGTGCAAATGAAGAGGAAAATGGTAAAAAACTGGCATTAGCTCAAATAAATCTCTATCTTAAATATTTGAAAAGTGTAGGATAAAGTAGCAGTTAGAGGTGGAAATTCATTAAGCTGAAAAGTTGTCTTTATTTTTCAGTCCATTATAACATTCTCCTACAATAGCCAGTATTAGCTAGTGGTCAACCGGTACATTATAATGGATGCTGCCACTGCAACATTAAAACTTTTAATTCCCTTTTGCATCTCAATACTCACTACTTCATCACACATATCTAATATTTCAGATGAAATGCCCTTTCCCTCATGCCCCATAATTAAAACCCATT
>JBBRBK010000101.1:0-5704 GCA_038205935.1 Campylobacterales bacterium | reverse complement strand
CGAAGGATCTGCTCCGGGGATAATGAATCTTTCTACATTGTTTTCATACGCTCTTTTTAGAACATCTTCAAAATCATCATCATATCTGACATCATCAAGATGTATATGGGTATCAATAATCATTTTTCTTTTCCTTTTTGCTCTTTTTTTAAATTCTTTACATGTAAGATATTTTTTACCATTAAAATAATAAAGAAAACAGAGCCTAATAATGACCCAAGTGCCAAAACAATACTATGAGCCATATAAAAGTTATAGCTTAAAATGAGTAAGACTATGGAGATTATAAAACACATTTACTCACCTCCAGTAGGTCTTTTGCAAAAAGTTTTGCTTCATTTGTTATACTCTCACCGCTGATCATTCTGGCAATTTCATCTATTCTCTCAAGCGGAGCAAGTGGCTTTACGAAGCTCTCTCCATCAGATTTATGTACTAAAAAATGCTGATCTCCCATAGAAGTGAGTTGAGGCTGATGTGAGATAACAAAGATCTGAAACTTTTTAGAGAGATGTCTAAGTACCTTCGCAACGCTCATAGACTCTTCGCCGCTGAGATTTGCATCGATCTCATCGAGCATAAGTACTCCGCCGTTTTCTTGAGCGGATTCTGACTTTATAGCTAAGATTGCTAAACGTAGACGGTTGAATTCTCCCGTACTTACTTTGTCCAGAGGAGTTTCACTTAAAACTATCTCAACAAAATCTTGACCAGAATTTCCAAGCGGAATCTCTTTGAGTTTGATGCTCACTCCTCGAAGATAAAGCTGTGTCACGTAACCATTAAGATCTTTTGTAAAATCGCCAAGAGCACCTTGTCTTAGCTGAGTCATCTTGTTTGCATCTTCTGTAATACTTACATGTAAACTACTTTTTAAATCAATCAAGCTGTCTTTTGTAATCTCAATATTGTTATAACGCTCAAGCTCTTGAAGTTTGAGTTTTTTATATTCTAAAGCCTCTTCTATCCCGCCGTATCTTCGCTTGAGTGAAGAAAGTGCTTCAATACGGTTTAAAACCTCTTCAACATCAATATCTTCAAGATTGGTAAACTTTTGTGTTGCTTCATCCAAATGAGCTCGAAGCTCATTCATCGCATCATCAAAAAAGGAACTCTCAATCTCTAAAAGTTCGAGTGCGGAAGCAACAACATGCTCATAATCAAATATTTTATTTGCTTCTTCTATCTTTTTAGTTGATTTTTCTTTTTTTGAAAGTTCTTTTTTTATCTCTAAAAGTGCTTCATCTTCGCCTGTTTTTGGATTGATATCATCAATTTTTTGTATCTCAAAAGCGGCAAACTCTTTAAGCTCTACGATACGCTTTTCCTCATCTTCGATCTCTTGCAACTCTTTTGAAACTTCGAGATACTTTGAAAAATTTGCTTTAAATCTCTCTTTTATTGTTTGGATATCTGCATTTTTAACACGATTATCCAAAATCTCTAAAAGATTTTTGTTTTCAAAATCACTATAATCTTTGAGGCTTAAATGTCGTATATAATTTGATCCTATACCCTTAATATCTTTTTTTGAGATACTTTGATTATTGATAAAAAAGCGTACTTTCTCTTTTTTTATCTGTCTAAATACATTAATATCCTCATTTTCTATACCAAAATCATCACCTAATATATTCCAGTTTATCTGAGATTCACAAAGGGCCGCACCGCCATCGGATAAACCAAATGTACTCAGGATAGAATCCATCAAAACTGACTTTCCACTTCCACTTGGACCGGTAAAAACAATTAGTCCACTGGAAAGATTAAGCTCAATATTTTTAAAACTAAGATAATCTTTTAAATAAAATCTCTCTATCATTCATCTACCTTTATCTTTAAAAACTATATAAAAACTCTTAATCTCATGATTTTAGCAGTATGAAGAAAAAAAATAAATTTTTATTTCATTTTGTCATGTATTAAAATCTCTTTACTTTGAGTTGACTTTAGGGGAAACTCTTTAAGCATCACGGCTACGATTTTATTGAAATATTCTATGCTCTCTTGAGGTGATTTGAACTCATGTATATCATCTGTAATAGAAGTACTCCAGAACGTTTTATATGTTTTTGGATCGATCATATCAATCTGTATGTTCAGTTTAGTTATTGTTGTATTCTGGGCAGTACCCAGACCAAGTCCCAGACCCCTTGTATGAAAACCTAATCCTAAACCTACACTCACATTAGAAGATGCATCTTTTTGGATTTTAACTTTGTAATTTATGTGAAAATTCGCCGCATTCTCGGGAACATTCAGATAGCCTTTTTGCTGCATATTATTTACAATTGCCTCATTGATGCGTTCTTCATTAAGTGAAGAGATAGAGCTATGATTTTTTTGGATAATCGCGAATGTAGAGAGCGAAGCTGTTTTGAATGAAGGATTATAGTCTATATCGGCCTGCTTCGTACAACCAGCCATAAAAATTAATAAAAAAGAGAAAATATATCGAAACATCCAGACTCCTTTTGAAACAGACATTTTACATGCACTAAGGCATTATATTGCATATAGAATTGGGTAAAAACAAAGTTCATCAGCTACTTTAAAAGTCGAAGATAATTTTTACTTTACTCTCCCCATCTAAGCTTCTCTTTGAGTACATCAAAATAGTTGAACTCTTTTTTATGGATCAATTTTGCAGGATTTTTTGCGAGTTTGATACTGATAGTGTCACCGTTGCCAAATTCATGCATATCCTGACCGTCAACGATCAATAGTGCGGACTTATCGGGTGTTTTCATATCGATAGAAAAATGCCCAGGAAGGACAACCGGTCTTTGCGTCAGAGAATGCGGACAGATCGGTGTCAGTGAAAAAACATTCGTCAATGGAAATAAAACAGGTCCTCCGGCTGAGAGGTTATATGCTGTTGAGCCCGTTGGAGTCGAGACAATAACGCCATCTCCATAGTAAGTATTAAACGCTTTATCATCCACTAAAGTCTCTATACGGATCATTTTTGATATAGAGGGACGAGTAAGTACGATATCGTTAAATGCATAAATAGTGTCTTCTGATTCTGCCGTTTTAATCGTTGCTTGTAAAACAGATCTGTGATCAATACGAAACTCATTTGTAGTCAAAAGTTTTACAAAATCTTTCATATCATCGATGGAAAGATCAGCTAAAAAGCCGAGTTTTCCAGCGTGGACACCTAAAATTGGAATCTGATATTTATAAGAGCGTCGCACAACAGAAATAAGTGTGCCATCGCCTCCAATACTGACTAAAATATCACATTTTTGGCAAAGCGTATCAAACTCCTGACCCATCACATCAATCATTCCACCGCTGATACTGTCAATAAAAACTTCTATATCATGAGATTCAAACAGATTTTTAATATCGTAGAATACATCTTTGAGTTCTGGCGTGGAAGGTCTTAAAATAATACCTACTTTTTTTATGTTTATCTTTTTCAAATAGGACTCTTTATAACTTTTTTTATGGGACAATTATACAATCTTTCAAAACTGTATCAGTGTTAGCAAGATTGTAGCAGATTTTTTTTTATTTTTATTACATATTGTTACGATAAAATGGATCTACTAAAAAGGTAAAAGTGAGGGTATTGTGATGATTTTATCTGAATTTGTACATACCAAGAGTCTTGAAGAACTTTATTCTGATTATGAAACTTCTCCATTAGGACTTAATACAAGTGAAGCGCAAAGACGCCTTGAGCACAATGGTCTAAACTCTCTTCAAGAAGTACAAAACTCTGTCTTTTCTATTTTTGTAAGCCAGTTTCAAAACTCCATTGTATTTATTTTGATTGCAGCTGCTCTACTCTCTTTTCTTATGGGAGAAGAAACAGACGCTTTTTTTATTATTGGAATTTTAATCCTCAACAGTATCTTGGGCTTTATTCAGGAATATCGAGCAGAAAATTCAATTCAGGCACTAAAAAAACTAACAGAAACACATGTAAGAGTCAAACGTTCGGGATTAGAACTACTTATTTTGTCTGAACAGCTTGTTGTAGGCGATATCACGCCCTTAGAAGAGGGAGATCTTATCTCAGCTGATATGAGACTCATCGAATCACAGGGCTTACATGTAGATGAAGCCACGCTTACAGGAGAATCTATTCCTACCTCAAAGCATATGCTTGCTGGCCTTGAAATACAGACACCTATTTATGAGCGAAATAATATGCTTTTTTCTGGAACTTTTGTCACAAAAGGAACTGCACTAGCTCTTGTCACTGCAACTGGTGAAAACACCTATTTGGCGACAATCGCAAAAAGTGCTCAGAAAAAATCTCCTCTCTCACCGCTTACGCGTGCACTTGCAATTTTTTCAAAACGTCTTATTTTTGCTTTGATTTTTATCTTACTTATAGTCGGTATCATAGGATTTTTCAGTGGAATACCATACGCTACATTAGCTTCCATACTCACAGCAGAGCTTGTTTCGGCTGTACCAGAAGGGTTGCCGATCGTTGTAACACTTATTTTGGCACTTGGCGCATTTAGACTCAGTAAACACAAAGTCTTAGTCCGCCATCTACCCGCTGTCGAATCACTCGGCAGCGCCACAGTGATTGCGACAGATAAGACAGGTACGATTACAGAGGGATTTTTATCCGTTGATAGAGCAGAGGTCATAGATGAAAAAGAACTCATGCAATGTGCTGCCTTATGTAACGATGCCACTTTAGAACATGGTGATGCTGTGGACAAAGCATTAGTACTATGGCTTGGGTCTGAGTATGAACCACTTCGAGAAAATAATCCACGTATCTTTTTTCATCCCTTTGACCCGAAATCTCGATTTATGGCAACACTCAACAAAATGAATCAAGAGAAAGAACGCTTACATGTAAAGGGAGCATATGAGACATTGCGCAGCATGTCTGCTAACACTCAAGAAGAGCTTGCTCGGCTAGATGCAGCTCACGATAATATGGCGTCCAAAGGATTACGTCTTTTGGCTTTTGCCATTTGTGATGAAAATTGGGAAGATCCAGATAACTGGAAAATAAAAATAGTTGGTCTCATCGGCTTTGCAGACGCTGCAAAAGCTGGCGTACAAGTAGCAGTAAAGAAGGCTCAAGACGCTGGAATACGCGTTATTATGATCACAGGAGATAATCAGATCACCGCGCAGGTAATTGCAAAAGATGTCGGAATATACAACGAAGGAGATCTGCTTTTAAGTGGAAATGAGGTTGAAACTTTCTCAGATGAGAAGCTCCAAGCAATGCTTCAAAATTGTACCGTTATCGCACGGGCACTCCCAGAACACAAATACAAAATCGTAAAACTTCTACAAGAAAAAGGTGAGATCGTAGTCGTGACAGGCGATGGAGTCAATGACGTACCTGCCCTCAAAGCAGCAGATTTAGGTATTGCAATGGGTAATGGAAGCGAGGCTGCCAAATCCGTAGCTAAAATGGTAATTACAAATAATAATCTCAGTGTTATAGTAGATGCGATTAAACAGGGCAGAATTATCACTGCAAATTTGAAAAAAGTGATCTTATATCTCTTGGCTACCTGTTTTGATGAGATCATCGTCATCAGTGGCGGGATGATACTTGGTCTTCCTCTAGCGGTTCTTGCTACGCAGATACTTTGGATAAACATTGTCACTGATGGCATGGTCGATAAGACATTTGCAATGTGTACCGAGGAGGGAGATGTTATGAAAAACCCTCCACGTAAGATTGATACACAGTTCTTTGATCGCT
>JBBRBK010000100.1:0-5787 GCA_038205935.1 Campylobacterales bacterium | reverse complement strand
TTCAAGTTCGAGTGTCAACATTTTAATCTGAGAAATATCTTGAATAATTGAGATGAAATAGAGGGGTTTTTTAAGATTGTTACGTATGATGACGACAGAAAGATTGCTCCAAATCATATGTCCATCTTTACAAATATAACGTTTTTCCATATGGTAGCTTTCAGCTTTTCCATCGAGAAGCTGCTGCACATATTGAAGATCAGTATCCAAATCATCTTTGTAAGTAATATCTTGAAAAGTGAGATCTAAGAGCTCCTCTTTTGAGTACCCAAGAAGTTTACATAAATACTCATTGACATCAAGCCAAGCACCATCAAGCCCCACATGAGCGATCCCTATCTCTGCAGCTTCAAATGTTTGATTGTATTTGAGGTTTTTTTTTGAGAGTTCGCTAGCGAGATATTCCTCTTTTGTGATGTCATTGCCTGTGGCAATGACGCCCATAATATTGCCATCTTTGTCTTTATAAGTTGCATTATTCCAAGCGATCATATGTATATTTTGGTTTGTATCAATAATTTTATTGACGTAGTGAGTCATCTGCGTAGCATCATTATTCACAAAGGAGCTAAAGTGTTTTTGCATTTCTTGAATATCTTGTTTTTCTATAAAATGTTCAAACCAGTTGAGGCCGATTATTTTCTCTTTACTTGTTTCTAAAATCTTACACCCAGCTTCATTGATAGTAACAATATTAGCAGTTGTATCTAAGAGAAGCACGATTGTTCCCGCAGTATTGAGATAGATTGCGATAAGATCTTGCTCATGTTTTGTTTGACGTTCTTGCTCTTTTTGTTTTGTTATATCATGAAAAACGATCAAAGCTCCGATAATCTTGTCATCCGCTCTAATGGGGCTGCTGATAAGCTCCACTGGGAATGATGTTCCATCACTGCGCCACAAAAGATCTTCGCCTCTGCTTTCTTCACCGTATTGCAATACGCTCATTATCGGACACTCTTGTTCAGGATAAAAAGAACCATCAGGTTTGATATTGTGCCAGAGTTTGTGGCTGTTTTTTCCTATGAGATATTCCTGCGAATAACCAAGAAGTTCGGCCGCTTTTACATTTACAAAAGTATGACGTGCTTCCATGTCGAGTCCGAGTATGCCATCGAGTGAAGAATCGAGAAGTAATGAAAGTTTATTTTGAAGCTCTTTGTTAGATGTTAGAGAAGCTAAAAGCTCTTCATTTGAAGATTGCAACTCTTCATTAGATGTTTCAAGTTCCTCAACGGTTGACTGGAGTTTTTCATTTGAATCTTGGAGTTCTGCGTTGATAACATCCATATTGTCTTTGGAAAGAATGAGCTCATTTGAGATATTTGTGATTTCTTCTTTCGTTTGGGTGAGTTGAGATGTGAGTGTGGAAATGATGGTACTTTCGCTAAATTTTGACATAACGGCGCTGGTAAAATCTAAGCTTTTTGCATCGATATTTTGGAAATTAATTAATATCATAACTTGATGCTTCTCAAGAGAAAAGGGCTGGGCGGTAATTTGAAGGAGCTCTTCATTTTTCATTTGTATAAATTTTGTACGTTCTAGTTTGTTGGAGTTTACTACATGTTTGAGCAAGATTCTAGTGTCATACTCAAGACTTTTGTCAAGATTATCAAAAAGATTTAGACTGAGAATTCCATCAGAAAAATGAAGATAAGGAATTTCACCTTTTTTATAGATGATATTATAATCACGATCGATAATCAAACAGCCATTTTTGAAGTAATCAAAAAGCTCTTCTTTGAGATGCTCTTCTATGAGTTTTGGATTAAGAGTTTGCATGTGTGCGTTTCCTCCTTGAGTTGTTTGTATATTTGGCTGAACATAAGTGAGTTTGTTTGTAAGTCTGGGATGTCTTGTTTGAGTGTAATCTTCTTTGAGATAGATTCGATATTTACCATCAAGAACAGAAAAAAGCTTTTCACTGCCTTGAAGCGATTCTGAAGCGCCTAAAAAAAGTAAACCTTTTTCTTTGAGTGAAAAATGAAAAAGTGAAAGCAAATCATTTTGAATGGAATGGATAATATAGATCAAGATATTTCTACATGTGATGAGATCCATATTGATAAAAGGTGGGTCTTGTAAAAAATTATGGGTGGCAAATACGATCTGATCGCGTAATTTTTTTATGATCTGGTATTTTTTTTCTACTTTAATGAAATATTTCGCAAGATATGTATCACTTAAATTTTTGCAAGATTGTTGTGTGTAGAGTCCTTTTCTAGCTTTTTGTAATCCTCTTTCATCAATATCTGTTGCAAATATCTTTACATGTAAAGGTATCTTGAGTTCTTCGCAGATTTCATCTATGAGTATTGCCAAAGAGTAAGGCTCTTCTCCACTTGCACAAGCAACACTCCAAACACGAAATTCACTATTTTGTGGCAATGTGCTGATCTTAGCACTTAAAATAGTTTTGAGTGATTCAAAGGCTTCTTTTCCCCGAAAAAATTCTGTTACTCCGATAAGGATTTCACTGCTTAAGAGAGGAATTTCGCATTGATGTTCTTGAATATATTGCTCATATTTTTCAATACCGGAAATACCAAGTATTTTCATCCGTTTTTCTATGCGTCTGTTGATTGTTTCATCTTTGTATTTAAAAAGGTCAAGATTTTTATCCTGATAAAGCATCTTACGAATGGAATCAAAAGGAAGTTCCAGCGTCGTGTATGTTCCCTTTTTGAATGTATCTGAGAGTCTGAGCAGTTTATCGGGAATATCTTTGACATGTAAGACATAATCAACTACTTTGGCGTCAATGGCATGTTGGGGCATACTTGCAAATAAAGCATACTCAGGAGATTGGGCTATCGTGATTCCACCTGCATCTTTGACTTGTTTCATCCCTTTTGTACCATCATTTCCCGTTCCGGATAAAATGATGCCGATGATCTTTGCATCGTTTATCTTGCAAAGTTCACCGAGTAAAAAATCCATATTTGGTAGAGGAATATGGAAATTTTCATTAACTTCGACAACTTTGAGTTCTTGGCTATCCGTTGCGATAAGAGAAAGTTCTGGAGGAAGAACATAGATAACATTGTGTTCAAAGAGAGTTTCTAAAGTGACTGTAAGAACTTTGATCGCACCCATTTTATTTAACAATTCGGCTAAGATACTTTTTTCGCCGCGTGAGTGATGTTGTGCTAAAAAATAGTAAAAGCCCGTAGAAGAACTCAGACTTGTGATTATCTGAGAAAGGGCTTCAAACCCACCAGCACTTGAACCAATAGCAACATAAACATCAGTTGGATTTTTTTGTGGCAAACTCTTACCTTTGCTTGGATATCCGTTTATTATAGCAGTATGAAGTTAAATTTCATCTTGTTTTAACTCTATTATGCGCATAATCTACTCTACAAAAAAAGGGATGATATAAATGGCAGCAGGAATCTTTGCACTTTTAGATGATATAGCGATGCTCGCAGATGATGTGGGCGTTGCCAGTAAGATAGCCACACAAAAAACGACGGCAGTTTTAGGAGATGATCTCGCAGTTAGTGCCGAGAAAGCAAGCGGATATGACCAGTCTCGTGAACTAGCCGTTCTTTGGGCAATCACAAAAGGATCTTTGAGAAATAAAGCGATTATCTTACCCGTTGCATTTATTTTAAGTGCCTTTGCACCGAGTTTGATAACTTATATCTTAATGCTTGGCGGAATGTATCTGCTTTATGAAGGAACAGAGAAGATAGAAGAGTATTTGTTTCATAAAAAACACGAAGAAAAAAATGAGGAACTCTTAAATTCAACGGCGGAAAATATCTTGGATTTGGAAAAAGAGAAGATAAAATCAGCTATTTTTACGGACTTTATTCTCTCCATAGAGATCGTCGTTATCGCTTTGGGAACTGTGATAAAAGAGCCGTTTCTCGTACAAGTGATATCTACTGCTTTTGTAGCAATCTTGGCAACCTTTGGAGTCTACGGTTTTGTCGCACTCATAGTTCGCATGGATAATGTAGGTTTTTGGCTACAAGAGAAAAAGTTTAAAAAAAGCGGTGCATTGCTAATTAGTGCGATGCCAAAACTCATCCGTATTTTAGGTGTAGTGGGAACATTTGCTATGATCATGGTCGGAGGAGGAATCCTCGCGCATCATCTGGAGTTTTTACATCCATACTTTATAGAAAATATTCCAAGTATCATCAATGAGATGCTTGTAGGTTTTGCGATAGGGATTGTGGTCATCATCGTTGTAAGATTATTTCAACTTTTCTATATTCATTTTAAAAATCTCGCTGAGCATAATTAATATCTCATCTCTAGCAGAACCGGCAAAAGAGTTTTGTAAAAAGAGGTTGATCCCTTTATTTTTATGTTCAAATATAGGGACGATTTTTATGCCAGTGATTTCAGACATAAAATGAGATGTGTCTCCCTCTTCATACGCATGCAGTAAAATAGAGCGCGAGAAATTGTTTAAAATATGATAGTAAATATGTAAAAATTCTATCTCCAAAACTTCAAGCGCATAAAGATGAGTGGCAATTTTTCCTACATGTGTCGCGATAGGACGAACTTTCTCAGGCCTTACAGTAATGCCGATCTCCTCTTTTACTTCTCTCACAAGTGCGTCTAAAAGCTCCTCCCCATCATTTACAGTTCCACCAGGAAAGCCCATACGTCCATCCCATCTGTCAATCATAATAAGGGCAGGGCATATCATATGTTTGATATCATCGTCAAAGTATTTCCAAGGCGAGATTTTATCAACATAGATAGCTAGAAAAACGGCATTTTTTTTGTCTCTATAATGATCACCAAATTCGACTCTCTGCATAATACTCTTTTAAATAATTTTTCTAATTTTACACTAAAGAAGCAGATTTTACATGTAAGGGTTATAATTGCGTTATGAATCATGAACCCATAACTCTTAAATCCATCTTTAAACTGATGCTCCATAAAAAATCTGCTCTTATCTACGGGCAGATTATCACTGTCATCATCATACTTATTAGTGTGCCTATTCCTCTTATGCTTCCAATAATGGTTGATGAGGTTTTACTTCATAAACCTGCTCATATCGTGCATACGATAGAGTGGATTTTTGGCGGGGGAAGTGCTTTTTACTATATAGCGCTTGTTACTTTGGCTGTGATCTTTTTACGGTTTATCTATTTTATACTTGGCGTTGTCATAACCAAAATCTTTACAAAGATATCCAAATATGTCACGTTTATGATAAGAAAAAGATTGATAGATCATCTTAAAATCGCCTCTATGAACGAGTATGAAACACTCGGAAGCGGAGCTATCACGGCCAATCTTATCACCGATGTGAACACTTTAGACAGTTTTCTTATTACAAGTGTGAGTAAATTTATCTCTTCTATTTTGACGCTTGTTGCTGTCGGAGTTGTGATGATCACAATCAACCCGATTTTAGGTCTTATGATCCTTGTCATCCAGCCACTTATCATGCTTGTGAGTAAAAAGATGTCTAAGAGTGTAGGGAGCTTAAAAAAAGATGAAAATGAATCGATAGAGAAGTTTCAAGAAAGTGTGGGCGAGACTTTAGAACTCTATGGTCAGATAAAAGCGAGCAATAAAGAGAGCTATTTTTTCTCTAAAGCAGTTGATTTAGCAGATAATATTCAAAGGACTTCTAACGCTTATAGCTATAAAAGTGTGGCGTATGAGCGACTTTCTTATACGATTTTTTTGATCGCTTTTGAACTTTTACGAGCAAGTGGACTTTTGCTCGTGGCTTATAGTGATCTCAGCATCGGGATGATGTTTGCAATGTTTGGCTATATTTGGTTTATTATGACGCCG
>JBBRBK010000099.1:0-5803 GCA_038205935.1 Campylobacterales bacterium | reverse complement strand
GGTATCTTGGACTTTAAGGTTGTTATGAAGTCTGTCTGAAAGCTTTATAAGTTCGTTTTCTACTTGTTGCTGTTGCTCTTTTTGCACAGCTATCTCTTCTTCAACAGCTTTTCGTCCTTGGCTTTTTGGAAGAATAATATTGTTTACAAAGCGAAGCTCTTTTTCTTGTAGATATTCTTGAATTTTTTGACTTATATCTCCATGGATTACAATAAGATAATCTTTAAAAAGATTATAGTTTGTATTAAAAAAAGAGGTAAATTGATCTTCATCGATTAAAGTTGTTTCAAAAACTTTGACGGAATACTGTTTATTGCGCAAAATGCTCCTTTATGCCTTAAAATGTCGCTTTTGTTGAGATCGTTATCTTTAGGACCAATACACCCTATTTTATGATGAATTTTTGCGCGTAAGTATAGCATATTTTGATATATGAACATCTCTTTGGCGGTGAATTCAACTAAGTTCTGTATAATTCCACAAATAAAATTGAAGGTTCTTTTTTGAATACAAAAGTAGTCGTTATTGGTGGCGGATATGGCGGTTTGCGCGCCATCGAATTTTTAGCAAAACATGACAATATTGATATAACACTTATTGATAGTAATCCTTATCATTACTTACAGACTGAGGCCTACGGATATATAGCAGGGCGATTTGACATCCATGAAATTGCTATTGATCTGGAAAAATGGTGTCAAGGTTTTAAAAAGAAAGTCAATTTTCATTATGAAAAAGCGACTTTCATCGACTATGAGAAGCAAAGTGTCAAAACGCAAACTCAAGAATTCTCTTATGATTATCTTATCATCGCAACAGGTGCTAAAACGAATTTCTTTTCTTTCATAGAAGGTTTGAGAGAAAATAGTTACGGTGTTAAAAATCTTATGCGTGCTTATAATTTTAGAAAAGAGTTTGAAAACCTTATCTATAAAAAGCTCCAAAATGAAGAATTTAACAGTGGCGAGGATATCAATCTTGCTATAGGCGGAGCAGGGCTCAGCGGGGTAGAAGTAGCAGCTGAGATGGCATATGTTATAGAAAGTTACAGTAAAACACTAGGAGAAAGAGCAAAAGCAATTAAGATAGTTCTTATAGATGCAAGTGACACCATTTTACCTGGTATGAGTCCTTATATTATTGACAATACGCAAAAAAGACTCCAAAAGCTCGGTATTCAGATAATGACAAGTGCCTTTATAAATAATGTCGATAGCACTACTATTTACTTTAAAAATGGTGATCAACTGAAATATCAATTTATGATTTTTACAGGTGGCATAAAAGCTTCTACCGTAGATGGTAAATATAGCAGTGAAAAAAATAGAATAAACCAATTGATTCCAGATAAACAACTTAACATCCATAACACACAAAATGTCTTTGCTATAGGTGATTGTGTTGAAATGAAAGATAAGTATGGAAATATGCTTCCACCAACAGCACAGATTGCCGAAAAAAGTGCAGAGTATGTTGCAAAGAGTATCTTAAAAATAATGATCGGTGAAAGTAGTCAACCTTTTCACGCAGAAGTTAGTGGTATTTTTGTTGCGCTTGGTGGGAAATATGCAGTCGGTGAGATGTTTGGATTTTTAAAAGTAAAAGGATATAAAGCATATCTACTGAAAAAAGCGATAACATATGCGTACTTTCTAGGTCTTCATTTACGAATCAATGCAGGATATAAAAACAGGATAAAAGATCAATCTTAAGCTATTAGAAGAAAAATGAAGCCTTAGAAAAAGGCTTCAAACTACCTAATATAGATTATGAACAGCTTCCGCCACCACAACATGCGCTAGCTTCTTCTACAGTTACTTCAACTGGAGTACTTTCCCAAACACCGTGTTTTGTACAGTAACCATGTGCAACAAGGTTAAGTTTTTTACCCATTGGACGGATATTAAAAGTTACTTCTGAATGAGATTTTTCATTTCCAAGAGTACCTGGTACAAAAGTAGCCATCGCTAGTTTAGTTTCACCATTGAAAAGAGTAATGCTTTCGATATAGTGATCAAAATCATCTGGATGAGTATATTCGTTACCCATTTTTACATTTACTGCAAGCATTTCGCCTTTTTTAGCATCACCCATTACAGTGATAAATGGAGAGTGACGGTCAATAAGATCTTTTTTAGCTTCTCTTTCTACAGTGTCGATATCAACGTATTTGTTAATTGTTGGCATTTTTTTCCTTGTTTTGTATGATTTTATGAAGTGAAGTATATCGCTATTTTCTTGCAAATAAACCTAAACAAGATGATATTTGTCTTCTTTAAGAAAAGATTAACATTCATATAGTCTATTTATTTTTGAGTATTTTAATGAAACTTAATAAATATTATTAGTTTTATTATTACAATTAACATAAAATTAACACTTCTTTATTAGAATAAAGCTCGAAAATTTCCTGCCTCCTTTTAGTTTGGCGACTACGAGGCAGGAAATGGCGACTGGCACCAAAAATATTTTATCATTATTTAGTTAACTAAATCATAATATGTAAGTTGGTGCCGCTTTATTACATACTTATGGAGAAAAAATGAAAAAAGCAAACGGCATAGCTCTTTCTGCAATCTGCGCACTAGCGTTAAATCTATCTGCTTCAGATCTTGGAACAATCCAAGTTGAATCATCTACTATTGTTGATAATCTTCAATCAAAAAAAAGTGAAGTTTCTAGTACCGCTACGATAAGCGGCGAAACAGTTGATAATGCACATACTGAAAATATTCAACAAGTATTACAGTCTATTCCTGGTCTGACAACAACATTCACGGATGGGGATTCTTTGAAAATCCACTTACGGGGAGTGGAAAATCAGATGTATATGGGTGAAAAACCTGGTGTAGCAATTGTCATAGACGGGGTGCCTGTCTTTGAACGTACAGGAAGTGTCAATATCGACCTCGATAATATTGAAAGCATTAAAGTGATTAAAGGTGGAGCTTCATATCTGTTTGGAGATGATGCACTTTCAGGTGCAGTAATCATAACGACTAAAAAAGGTGCTCACTATAATAATAGCTTTGCGGCATACGAGGCTGGAAGTTTTAATTATCAAAAACTATTGGCAAGAACTGGATATGCAAACGATAAGTTCAACTTTCATGTTCAAGCAAGTCAAAGAAAATCTGATGGCTATTATGAAGATTCAGGTTATGATTCAAAATATTTTAACGGTAAAGTGCAATACTATCTAGATGATACATCAGATCTTACCTTTGGTATGGAAGCATCAGATAGAACAAAAGATACGCACGGGGCTGTTGGTGGTGAAACGGAAGCAAAAAATAACCCTCGTTCTGTATATTATGGAGATCAAAACAGCAGAGACTATACAAGAGACTATAAAGTCAAGTTGTTAAAACTGTTTTTGACCTATTCAAAAGATTTTAGCAATAACTCAAACTTACTTGTAAACGGGTATGTATATACTGATAATACAGAATTTATCTCAAGTCCGCAGACAAGAGATGCAACGGGAACACTAGACGCTACTTTAGATGATAAAGATTATGTCTATGGCAATAAATATGCTCAGATACAAAGAGGTGTCAAAAGTGAATATAGAACGTCATCTGAGAGTTTTGCAACGCTTCTTGGCGTAGATATCAGAGATAATGAATATAAAAATAAAACTACTTATTTAGTTAATCAAGCACGTGGCACCTATAACCCTATAACTCATACAACGACATATATACCGAATTACTTCCTATCGGGTGAGCCAAATAGTGATGATAAAACAAATGAAAAAGTATATGCACTTTATGGAGAATACAAGCAGGGTCTCACAAAAGATTGGAGTGCAACCGGCAATCTTCGATACGACTTTATAAATTTAAACTACGCAGACTATAAAGATAACCATTTTGATAAAACTTTTAAAGTCTATTCTTATAGATTTGGAACAGATTATCAGCTCGATGGTACATCAACAATCTTTGCAAACTACTCGACAGGGTTTAGAGCACCGACAGTATCGCAGCTTTATGCGGGCGATATTAGTGCCTGGGGTTCAACGCAGAACAATCCTGACCTTAAACCTGAAGAATCAAGAAACTATGAGATAGGTCTAAGAACAACAAAACATAAAATCAAATATGAACTTTCTATATATGAACTTGATAGAAAAGATTTTATTATGAAAAGTTCAGGCAACTACGGAGCTTCAACTAGTATGTATACAGACAAGTGGGATAATATAGGCGGTGCAAGACATAGAGGTCTGGAACTGGCTGTAAATGGTCCCATAACAGATGATATCTCGTTCGTCTTGGCATATACTTATTTGGACGCTATTTATACTAATTATAAAAACTTTGCAATTGATTTAGACGGGAATGCAAACGCAACAACTCTTACATTTTTTGATGTGACTGGCAATAGAATTCCTAGAACCTCTAAGCATGATATTAATCTTATTACATATTATCAGCCGTTAAAAAATTTGAAATTTACTGGAGAAGTCCATTATAAATCTGACTACTATGCAGATGATTTGAATAAATTAAAAATCGATGCTCAAACAGTTTTAAATCTTGGAGTAGATTATAAAAGAAAAATATCTGATGTAGAAGTAGCTGTCTTTGCTAGAATAGATAATGTCTTTGATAATCAATACTATAACGTAGCAAGATCAAGTGGTGATAGAAATTCGGATGGCGTATTTAACAAAGAAGACCTTTCGATTACTGTAAATCCCGGCAGAGTCTATACTGCAGGTCTTTCAGTGAAATTCTAAGAGAACAGTGTTAGAAGTGGAAACTATAACTTTTTTTTCACTCTTTATTATCGGACTTTCTTATGGAAGTACGGTATGCATGTTTTCATGTATGCCGTTTCTCACTCCACTTCTTATAAAAAATTCCAATAATATAAGAGAAGCTATAAATATCGTATTACCTTTTAGTTTAGGTCGTATCTTTACCTATACCATCATTGCCATCATAGCTTTGAGTAGTGCTGCTTTGGTTAAAAAATTGCTAAATGATAATCTTGTATTCCAGTCTCTTTTAGGATTTTTTACGCTCTTTATGGGTCTTTTTATGCTCTTTCGGATTTGGAAAAAAGATAAAAAAAGTTGTTCTTCAAATCCATCTATACTAAATAATCTAACAATAAGTAAATTGGGGTTGTTTGGTATAGGTGCATTGGTTTCTATAAATCCATGTGCTCCTATTTTAACACTGATTGCACTAAGCGCAAATAGTAATTCTGTATCACATGCTATAGGTATGGGCATCTCTTTTGGTTTTGGTGCAGTCCTCATTCCATTTCTATTTTATGGATTTTTCATGTCAAATGTAATTAGGGGTTTATTAGTAGAGTTTAAAACGTATGCAAGAGCCATCGAGATTATGGCTTCACTGCTTTTAGTGACAGTCGGAATTTTAATATTAAACAGTCAAATCAGACTTTAAGAAGGGCAAACATGGTTGAATTTATAAAAAGAGATAAAAATGATATTTTTGGCAAGCCGCTCCTAGGCTTTTTATTTAAAAACCAAAAGTTTTTAATAGCTCTTCGTGTCATAGTCGCAGGGATATTCTTCTATGCGCTGTTTTTTGGATTTACACACCCTACAAAAGAAAATATCTTTACAGGTGCGCTTTTCTGGGGAGTATTTTGGGCGCTTTTTATGGTGGCGACTCTTCCGAGTTTTGGGCGTATTTTTTGTGGTGTCTGTCCGCATGGTTTTTTAGGAAAATATATTACTCGGTTTGGACTGAAAAAAACTATGCCAAAATGGATGCAAAATAGATATATAGGGATTTTAACGCTCGTTATTGGATGGTGG
>JBBRBK010000098.1:0-5805 GCA_038205935.1 Campylobacterales bacterium | reverse complement strand
TTTGGATCAGGCCATTATCTACTCCAAAAACTTCGTAGATGTCAAAACTGTCACAGATATGCTCGGACTCGTCGATCCACAATTCATAGCAAATATCTTTAAAGCGGTCTTTAAAAAAGATTATGCCGCACTCGTTGAGATCACAAAACAGCTTGAAGAGTATGAAGCTGAAATGGTCGTTGATGAACTTATCATTTATCTTAAAGAACGAATGTTTGAACAAGATGCGCTTTTTTCTACCTTGATACTTGATCGATTTTTTAGAATTTTAAGCGATTCAAAAACACTTTTTTATATGAATGCAGATGGAGGTTTTGTTCTTTCATTGGTACTTTTCAAAATGGTGGAAGCGCTTCGCATCAAAGAGATAGATCAGATGATCGAGTCTTTGCAAAAAGAGGTGAAGCGTGTGGATATCGTGAATCTTGATATTCCCGTTTCAAAAATCGCAGAACCTCGTTTTAGTGAACCACAGATACAAGAACTTGTGCTGAGTGAGCCTGAGCAACTTGAGGATGAACTTCCAAAAGAAGAGTTTGAAGAAGAACCTTTACATGTAGAGAAAGCTTTATGGCAAGATGAAGAACCTTTACACTCAAAGGGCACTTCGCATGTAGAAGAAGAATTAGTCGAACAAGAAGATCCTTACTTGGAACTTTATGAAAAATTAGTTGTAGCGATCATGGATAGAAATATGCAACTTGGTGAATGCTTTGTAAAACATATCCGTTTTGTCTCATTTGTTGATGGTGTTTTGACATGGGAAAGTTGTGTTGATGAAGAGTGTAAGAAAGCGCTTGGACATGGTTTTAGTGTTATCAAACAACTTGTGCGTGAAGTTTTTGGCTTTGAAACTGTGATGAAAAATCTTCCATGTACAAAAGTGGAGGAATTAAGCCGCCCAAAGTATGAAGCGCCTGAGGAAACTCTTCAGGTTTCATCTATGGTCGAAGAGAGCGAAGTGGGGACTGGAAGTTGTGTAGTAAACTGCTCAGAGGGTGATGAATCTGTCAAAGAGTTTGACGGCGCTTCTATCCTTGAAGAACCGATGATTCAAAAAGCTGCAGAACTTTTTGAAGCAACCAAGATAACTATACAGTCCAAGATTTGAAAAAACCTCTTTCTCCAAATAAAAAGTACGCGATTCACGGCTTTTTTATCTCTGTCGCTACAACCATTGCTGAACCCTCGACCATACTTCCTTTAATGGTAAGCTTTTTTGGAGGTTCACATCTTCTTATAGGTTTTTTTACTTCACTTATCAAAGGTGGTTCTATTTTAGTGCAGCTTTTTGCGGCTTTTTATGCTCAGAGCTATCCGCGAATGATGCCCTATTTGTATCGCGTTTTTGCCGCGCGTTTTGTCTCTTGGTTTGGCATAGGTTTTGTTATCTTCTTTTTCGGTGAAAAGCATCCAAACGTCGCACTTGCAAGTATAGGAATAGGGCTTTTTATCTTCTCTTTTGCCGCGGGCTTTGGAACGGTTTATTTCAATGAAGTCGTTGCAAAAGTCTTTTCTCACAAAGCGCGTGGGCGTGTTATAGCAAATCGGCAATTTTTTATGGGACTTGGTTCCATCATTAGCGGTGGTATCGCAGGCTTTGTGATGTCAATTACCAAAGCTCCCGATTCTTACGGAATGCTCTATATGCTCAGCGCGCTTTTGATGCTTCTTGGCATCTACGCATTTGCCACGATAGCAGAACCCATAAAAGAGCAGGTGACTCAAAAAGAGGAGAAGTTTCGACACTTTTTGAAAAACAGTTTTGAAATTCTTAAAAATGATGATGCTCTTCAAAAACAGATTATTGTTTATCTGATCTCTTACACTTATCTGCTGTCTTTACCGTTTATCATCTTGGATGCCAAAAATCATATTGCTTTGAGTGGTTTTGTTATCGGCGGACTTATCACCGCGCAGATGGCTGGAGGGATGCTCAGTAATATTTTATGGGGATATCTTTCTTCAAACAGACTTATAGTCTGGATTGGATTTGGCTTACATGTAGGCGCTATTTCACTTTTGTTATTTAGTAAAAGTGCCGAGGTTTATTTTGTTGTATTTTTCCTTATCGGTGCGGCCATGGATGGTTTACGTTTGGCTTTTTCAAATATGATCCTCATTTTAGCTCCAGAGCACAAGCGTCCCGTTTACATTGCTTTGCAATCAAATCTGACTTCCATAGGACTTTTCTTTCCTATTCTGGGTGCTTTGATTGTGGATAGTTTCGGATATAACGTACTTTATAGTGTGACTATTATTACTTTGGGAATCGGATTTTTGTTTTCTTTGAAAATGGAGCGTTGTTCTTAAAATAACTGTGAAGAATTGCATTTTGTATAAAGGTAAAAAAGTCTTTTTGAGATAATAATATAGTAAAATCACGTTATGAAAAAATTAAAGATATTGATAACAAATGATGATGGATAT
This sequence comes from Campylobacterales bacterium, assembly GCA_038205935.1. Lineage (GTDB taxonomy): Bacteria > Campylobacterota > Campylobacteria > Campylobacterales > Sulfurimonadaceae > Hydrocurvibacter. The sequence goes on along the minus strand of JBBRBK010000098.1, from coordinate 3,375 downwards.
GAAGCTAAGGGTTTGCGCTGCTTGATAGATGCGCTTCAAGATATTGCAGAGCTTACGATTGTTGCACCTGCGAGCGAAAAATCGGCTTGTGCACACTCGCTGACTTTGACGCGACCTTTGCGTTTTATAGGAATAGATGACAATTTTTATAAGCTCGATGATGGTACTCCAGCGGATTGTATTTATCTCGCGCTTAACTCTTTGTTTGAGGGCACAAAACCAGACCTTGTCATAAGCGGAATCAATCGCGGTTCAAATATGGGCGAAGATATTACCTACTCGGGAACTTGCGCGGGAGCTATGGAAGCGGTACTTCACGATGTGCCAGCGATTGCCATCTCTCAAGTTGTGGATTTTGCCGTTTCAAACAATGACTACACATTAGCATCAAAAACGATAAGAGAGCTTGTTATTAAGATAACAGAGGGCAGTTTTCCCCTTCCTCACCGAGAGTTTTTAAATATCAATATTCCCGCAGGTCTAGATGAAGCAAAGTTAGTCGTGACTTATGCAGGTTATAGATTTTACGCAAATGACGCGCATCTACATCGTAATCCCAGAGGTGAAGAGTTTTATTGGCTCGGACTTCATCCTTTAGCGTTTAAACCTAGAGCAGACAAGAAAGGCTTGTGTGATTATGATGCAATAGAAAGCGGATTTATCTCATTAACACCTGTTCATATGGACTTGAGTGCGTACCATTCTATGGATGTATTGGAACAATGGCTTTGAGATACACAAGAAGCGAGATGCTTTTTGGCGATGAGTTTCCTAAACTTCAAAATGCGAAAATCCTTCTTTTAGGAGTTGGCGGAGTTGGAAGTGTATGTTTGGATTGTTTAGTGCGAACGGGCATTACAGACATCACTATCGTGGATTGCGACACTTATGATGAGACAAATCAAAACCGTCAGATGTGGTCTGAGCTTCATCTTGGAGAGTCGAAAGTCGAAGCATTAAAACAGCATTATCCAAGCGTAAAAGCCTTACATGTAAAGGTCGATAAAGAGTGGATAGACAGTATAGATTTTGATGAGTATGACTTAGTTTTGGATGCGATAGATGATATTCATGCCAAGCTGTATTTGGCTCAAAAAACTTATAAAAAACTAATCTCCGCGGTGGGTTCGGCAAAAAGACTTGATCCGACTAAGATAGAGGTCGCGACGATCTGGAAAACACACGGAGACCGCTTTGGTGCGAAGATACGCTATGAACTCAAAAAGCGAAAGTTTGATAAAAACTATACGGTCATCTTTTCAAGCGAACCCGCACTCATCAAAGAAAAAGGGAGTTTTATGGGTGTAACTGGCGCATTTGGATTTGCCATGTGTTCTCAGGCAGTCTTAAAACTTACAGGGAGAAAATAATGGATTTTACGGTAATTGTGCCCTTTGGTGCGACAAGCTGGTGCGAGGGAATCATCGGAGATGGTTGTGGCGGCGGACGGATTTTCTTTACATGTAAGGATAGTTTGAATGTTTATGATCCGACAACAAAAGAGATGATGACGCTTTTAGAAAATCTCCAAGAACCTCAAAACCTCTCCAAAAAAGGGTGTCATCTTCTCTTTACATGTAAGCAAAAAAAGATGACTTTTGATCTTTCAAAGATGAGTTTGATCGAAGATTAATGCGTCGGGATTTTGACTTGCATCTGTCCCGAATTGTTATTTTTATAGCTTTGAACTTCTTTGGTATCGTATGAATCATATTGTTTCATTACTGGTTGAGTCGTTTTTTGTACCTTTTTTTGCTGTGAATGCTTTGCATCTTTGAGCGCAGAAACTGCTGTTTTTTTCTCTTGTGCCTCAAAAGTACTTTGTGCCGTAAGTGATGTCAATGTACCTAAAAGTGTAAACGCGAGTAGTATATTTTTTATTTTCATATTTTTTCCTTTGCCTCAGTTATTATAGAACAGATTCCATTACTTGATGTAAGCATTGCTTCAAAACTCTCTTTTTCGAGAGGTTTGGAACAGAAATATCCTTGCATAAAAGTTGCTTTTCTCTCATTGACAAATGCATACTGCTCATAGGTTTCAACACCTTCGATGACCACTTCGAGGTTGAAGTTTTCGGCGATGGTGATGATGGTACTAATAAGTTCTTTGTCATCAACATCATGCCCAATATCTTGAGTAAAAGATTTATCGATTTTGAGTGTTGTAAAGGGAAGTTTCTTCAGGTACGAAAGGGAAGAATATCCCGTTCCAAAATCATCTATAGAAAGATTTACACCAAGATCACGAAGCTGTTGCATCTTAGCGCGCACACCTGAGATATCTTTTACGATGATAGACTCTGTAAGTTCAAGCTCAAGATGTTCCTTTACAATGCCGCTTTGGACAATGATATTTTCAACTTGTGTTAAAAAGTCAGGAGCGTTAAATTGGTGTACGCTGACATTGACGGCGATTTTTTTCAGATCGGTTGTGTGTGCAAACTGCTTTTGCCAAATCATAAACTGATTTACAGCTTCTTGCATGACCCATTCTCCGATGGATAAAATCATCCCACTCTCCTCGGCGATAGTGATAAACTCATCTGGATACATATCTCCGAGCTTTTGGCTTTTCCATCGTATAAGCGCTTCCATTCCGATAACTTTAGAAGTTGCAAACTCGACAACGGGCTGATAAACGAGTCTGAGTTCATTATTTTTAATAGCATTTTTGAGTTCATTTTCTACTTCAAGACGTCTTTTGATCCATTGATCCATGCTCTCTTGATAAAACCTTGTAGTATTCCTTCCCTCTTTTTTTGATTCATACATCGCGATATCGGCGTGTTTTAGAAGATCGTCTCCACTTTGAGATTTAGCATTTATAAGAGTAATACCAAGGCTTGAAGATATATTGAGTTTATACCCATCGATCAAAAATGGGGTGCGTAAGATTTCGTGAATTTTTTGTGAGACATTCTCTGCACTTTTTGCAGCTTCAAATTCATCTACTGAGAGATCAGGAAGCAAGATCACAAACTCATCTCCACCGATGCGAGCAACCATATCTTCATCTCTTATCGTTTCTTTAAGACGAGTGGCAGTCTCTACTAAAAGTTTATCTCCTACCTCATGTCCTAAAGAATCGTTGATATTTTTAAAATGGTCAAGATCCAAAAAAATAAGAGCAAAAATCACCCCATGTCTTTGGAAGCGCATGATATTTTTAGCTATCTCTTGTTTTAAGTTTGCTCTATTTGGGATATCTGTGAGTGTATCATGGTGGGCTTGGTGTTCTATTTGAAGTTGGATTAGCATCCTCTGTGTGATATCAGCAATAATGCCGACTGCACCGATAATCTCATTTTCACTGTTTCGAATAGGAGACGAGCTCAATGATACCCATAAATCTATTTTTCTATAAAGTGTTGTG
>JBBRBK010000097.1:0-5823 GCA_038205935.1 Campylobacterales bacterium | reverse complement strand
GCTGGTGAACACGGAAGAGGTTTTGCCGTTGTCGCAGATGAAGTACGTAAACTAGCAGAACGAACGCAAAAAAGCTTACATGAGATAGATATCAGCGTGAGCACAATCGTTCAATCGATTAATGATGTGAGTGATAAGATGTCACAAAATGCAAAAAATATAGAGAAGCTTTCAAGTATCTCTGATGATGCAGAGAAGAAAATTAACAACACATCTCAAGCGATAAATACCTCCATAGCCGTTGCAAATACTTCAAGAGAAGATAGCCTAAAGATGTCATCACAAATCAATGAGATTATTGATGATATCGCAGATATTGACAGACTCTCTACTACTAACAGAAAAAGCGTTCAAGAGATAGACATCGATCTCAAACAATTAGTCAGTATTGCCGTATCCCTACACAGTGCAATCAATGAATTCAAAAGTTAAAGAATGAGTTTATTGATACATATCATCAATTTTAAGTATTTCATTTGCTACCATAATGACTTATAAATAATGGAGTAGCTTTATGTCAGAAGTCGAACAAAAGTTAAATAAATACGAACGTTATAAACTTCGCATGTCTCCCTATGAATTTTTTCCTCAAATACAAACTCTTGATTTTGAAAATCTAGGAGACGCTGATAGATATTACTTACAGGACTTTGGCATCTTTAGTGCTGATTTTTTAGAAGATGAGTTTACGCTTAGAATCCGTGTTCCCGCAGGTAGGCTGACAGCGCAGCAATTTCAGAGTATTGCAGATATTATGACAAAATATGACCTTCATCTCATTCTCACTGCAAGAGCTGGAATGCAGATTCATGGAATGGATCCAGAAAATATTTTAGATGTTTTCAATCAGATAAATGATCTTGGACTCACTACGTGGCAAAGTTTCGGTGATAATGTACGCAATATTGTCACCGATATTTATGATGGAGTAGGGCAATATTGTGAGATAGAAACTTATCCGATAATTATGCAAATGCAAGAAAAAATCCTAAAAAATCCGCGTTATGTGGGAATGTTGCCAAGACGCATCTCAGTTGGGATCTCCGCAAACAGAGCCAATGTTGTTTCACTTTTTGCAAATGACCTTTATTTTGCTTTGGCAAAAAAGGATGGAGTTTTTGGCTTTAATGTTTATATGGGCGGTAAAAACTCAGAAGTTGCAAAAGATGCAGATATCTTCTTACATGTAAGCGAAGTTGCAGATTTTTTTGGAGCATTTGTCGAAGCTTTTTATATCCACGGTCTGCGCGGTTCACGGTTGAGAACACGTCTTTTTCATCTACTTGAAGTTATAGGTTTGGAAAAATTCAAAGAGCATATAGAGAGTGAATATGGCAAACCGTTTGAAAAAGCGGGAGAGTTACAGCTAGAAAAAGTAAAATTCTCACAAAATGAGAAACTCAAAGATGGAACTTACGCCTTTTGCTACCAAACAGATTTCGCACGTATTAATGCAAAAGAAATTAGTCTGCTTGCCAACTATGCTTCGCAACATAATGCCCAAATCCGCTTTGGAATTGATCAAAATATTTATTTGATTGGGCTCCAAGAGATAGCTTTGGAGCTTAGTTCACCAAAGCAAAGTGCGACAATAGTTGCATGTGCCGGTAGTGAGTATTGTCCTTATTCATATTGGAATATTAAAAATGAAACCTCATATCTTCCGCTTGAGAAGATAAGTGAACATGGGATTCAAGTCGGATTTTCAGGATGTGCTAAAGGATGTAGCAGACATCAACACACAGATATCGGTCTTATAGGTCTTAGAACAAATAATTTCGGTGCTGCCGAGGGAGGCGCGCGAGTATTTTTAGGAGCGGAGCATTCTGATGGCAATACTGTTGGAAGAATGATCTTTTCTATGGTTCCCTTGAAGCATCTTCATGCGCTTTTAACACTTATAATCGCTCTTTATGAAGAGAGTAAATATAATGATTTTGAAGAATATTCACGTGAGGTTTTAAATAAATATTCTGAAGATTTTCTCGCCTTGTGGTTTTTAGCTAATCTTCAAACGAACAAAAGAGTGAAACTAGACGCACAAGAGAGAAAAGATTTTGAATATGAGAGAAGCTTACTAGAAACAAATTTCGCCTCATCTGAACTCTTAGAACTCATTGATGATAGTTTTAAAAATGCAGTGTCCGTTGTTAGCAAGCAGCTTTGGACGATTTAAATTGCATTTCTGGATGAATTTCGGAGTAACTATAACAAAGTGCTCTATAAATATCAATCCATTCCTAAATTTAAAGCAGGCCAAAAGCAAAAATTTAAACTCCAACTACTCTAACTTGTTATCTCTAAAATAGTCCATTTTCTCTTAAAATATTTAAAATAATTTTATCATCAATATTTTCTAATTCGCTTTTTGAATATATGCTCATAAGATATAAGTTATTTTTTGTATCAATGTAGTAGTAAATAATTCTAAAGCCTCCACTCTTTCCCATTGGAATTGAACTGTTGGCTAATCTGATTTTGTAACATCCATGACCTAGTTCTATTCCAGATTTTGGATTTTCTAATAACTCTGTTTTCAAAACTTTTAAATCAGTTGGAAGTTGTTTATACTTTTTAAAAAGCTTTTTAACCTCTTTATCAAAATGAGGAAGAGTCTTAATGCTCAAGTTCATCAATTAACTCATTTAATGATTTTAAAGAATCTGTAGAGTTATTGGCAAGCGTGTTTTTTAGCTCTTTACAACCAGTATCAAAATCGCTATAAAACATATTTGCTTTTTGCTCACTGAGATAAGAAGAAATAGCTTCAATAATTACATCTGTACGATTAATTGAAAATTGGGTCGTAAAAGTGTCTATTTCTTCTACCAAGTATTTTGGTAAACGTAGACCAACTTGTTGCTTTTCTAATTGTGATATAGAATGCATGATATCTTCCTTATATAAATATGTTTTACAATAGTATATATAATTTACATTGAAATGTCAATTCTAAGATAATCAAACATAAGAACCGCCTAGTTTCAGTTTAGCTATCTGACTTGGGGGACAGACTTAAATAATTGTTCTTAGGGCAGATTCTATATGCTAAGCTAGTCTTCTTATTTTAATTATAGCTTTTCCAAGCATTTCTGATTATATGAGGGGGCAGTATAGTCAGTTATCAGCAAACAGCTTTGGACGATTTAAACTGAATTTCATAGCCCATCCCTTTCGTGTTTTTAATGAGTCCTTTTGAGGTTTTTTCTCTTAGCCTTTTTATAAAACTTCTCACTCTATCATCGCTAACATCTTCTTGTGGCCAAAAGGTCATTTTGATTGTTTCGGACGTCTGCTGAGTTTGAAGAAGGAGTTGTATAAATATTTTTTCTTTTGCAGTCATGGCAATATATCTGCCATTTTTATATAAATTATTTTTAGTCTGGTTAAATGAAAACCCATTAATAAGCTCAATATTTCTATTTTCAAATTTTTGAGCTACTTCTTCTATATACTCTAAAAGCTCTTGCGGATCAAAGGGTTTTATAAAGTATTTTACAACGCCGACATCTATAGCATTTAATAATTTATCAGTTTCACTAAAAGCACTTAAAATAATAATAGCAATATCAGGGTTTATTTTTTTCATCTCTTTAGCCATCTCAAGACCTGTAAGTTTTGGCATCATAATATCTGTGATGACGATATCAGGAGTTATTTTCTTAAACTTTTCTATCCCTTCTTCTCCGTTATCTGCGATAGTGAAACTATAAAAATTGTCGCCGATGGCATTTTTTAAAAGAGAAGAAAGTTTGTATTCATCTTCAACAAGTAGAATTTTTAACTCTTTTAATAGTTTATTTTTAAAAGTAAAATGACCTCTTTTAGTCTCCATGACTTTCCTCCAAAGGAATTTTTATACTAAACGTTGTTGTACATTTTTTAGAAGTCACATCTAAAGAGCCATCAAAACCCTGTTCACAAATCATTTTTGACATAAAAAGACCAAGCCCAGTTCCTTGCGTTGCATGCTTTGTAGTAAAGTAGGGCTCAAAGATTTTGTATATCTCTTTTTCTTGTATACCACCGGCGTTGTCTTGTATCTCTATAATCGCAAAATTTTCTTCTCTTTGGATGTTGATATTTATCTCTCTGATGAGGATACTATTTTGTACAAAAGCATCTTTTGAATTTTTAATAATATTGATGATGACCTGAGAAAGTTCATTTGGTATGCCAAGAATTTTAATATTTTCAACACTTTTTATACTTACATGTATCATCTCATTTTTTATGAGCGTATCTAAAATATGAAGGGATTCGTTTATACTTTGTGTTAGATCAAAATAATGTTTATCTTTATTTGGTCGAAAAAAGTTTGTAAAATCTTCTATCGTATTTGACATATTTTGGATTATGACTCTGCTTTGGTTGTAATACTCGCTTACACCGTCCGTGTCATCTTTTGACGCAGCTTTTTTAATATTAAAAAGTGTAAGACTTAGCTCCGTTAATGGTTGTCTCCACTGATGCGCTATATTGGCAAGCATCTCTCCTAAACTTGCAAGTCTTGATTGCCAAAACATAACTTGTTGTTTTACCTCATTTTTGGCAATCTCATTTTGTACTCTTAACTCTAATGTGAGATTAAGTTCTTGAAGCTGTTTCGTCTTTTCTTCTACTTTGTTTTCGAGAATTATATTTAACTCTTCGAGCTCTTTCTCTTTTCTTTGAAGTTCTTCTTTGTAAAAAACCTCTTTTGTCACATCATATCGGATGGCTATATATTCTACAATATTTTCATTTTCATCAAGGATGGGGATTACGGTGGTATTTACGTAAAAAGTAGAGCCATTTTTTGTACGATTTTTCACTGTATTTTTATAGATTTTTTTACTTTTTATAGTTTCCCAAAGAAGTTTGAAGTTTGATGGATGAACATCAGGATGTCTTACAATATTGTGGTTTTTACCAATGAGTTCATCACGAGAAAAACCGGATATATTGCAAAACTCATCACTTACAAAAGTGATGATGCCCGCAGTATCCGTTTTGGAGATGATGTTTGTTTTTTCTATCGCTTCTTTGTATTGATTTAACATGAAAAATCATAAAGAAGTTTATTCGTATTTACATGTAACAAGATTTGCATTTGTAGCAAATGCAGCGAGGATATTTTGTACTCTTCCCTGCCACACATCTTGAAAATCTTTTTTTGTCTTCGCGTCTGCATTACCGCTTAAAACCATCTGCATCAACTGTTGCATCTCAGGCGCTGGGGGAACGAGTTGTGGGTTGTAAGTGATTTTAACACTTTTACCTGTATCAACTCTTTGAAGCAGCATTTGAACGCCTAAATTTTCATCATAAGAAAGAAGTCCACGACGATCATAGTTTCCTCCTAATCCATGAAATCCGCTGATATCTGTTGCGCCAGTTATGAATGAGACCACAGAGGATATAACGCCCACAACTCCATCACCCAATTTACCCTCAACTACAGCTTTTACGCCGCCACGAAGAGGTGTTTCATCACCATAAAGTGCTTCAAGCCCTTTTTTTACCATTAAAAATGCACCTGAAGCAGTCGGACAAGAGTGACCTGTAAGTTTTACAACATCTTCATAGGTATAAGTCATAAGACCATTTGTGCTAGAACCGAGCAGATCAAAAAGTGGATCGTATAAATTAATTTTTATCATTTGTTATTCCTTCTTATAAAGAGGAATAATACTTTCTTTTGTAAAAATTTTGTTTGATTTGTGTCAAGCAAAATATTTTTTAAACAAAGTAAACTATAATATATGATTATATAATGTATTAAAAAAAAGAAGTTGTTTATACTAAAAAAGGTGAAATTTAATGATGAGGGAGTCTAGTATG
>JBBRBK010000096.1:0-5895 GCA_038205935.1 Campylobacterales bacterium | reverse complement strand
AAACCAAAATTGAGCGCGACACTCAAAGATGACACCCAGATACTATGGTAGATTGCTCGTTTCATCTCATTCATATAGTGTTGCCTGCCTTAAACTGTTCATCGTGTATTGTAAAATTCATAAAATATTTTTATTATAACTAGAAAAGATTACTTTTAGGAAACTTATAACTCTAGGTAAATCCTAAAAAAACTATTTTCTTATCTAATATTTTTATAAAAAATAGCAAAAATCTAACAAAAAACTACAGCTCCAAGAAATTAGCTTTTTTTTTGACCTCTAAGTGTAGTAAATCCCAAAATATAGGAGAAAACTACTAGAATAAAAACTTATAAATATTATTAATTCAACTGCTTTAAACCAAGGTCTGTTTAAGTTCCATTAGCTTTTGCATATCTCACTTTGCTATAATTTCAGCTCAAATTAAGGAGCACGATTGAAATTATTGTTATTACTGTCACTTATCTTCTCATATTCTTTATTTGCAGCTGCAAATGATGTATCAGATGATCAAATAAAAATATTAAACACTGTAAGAGAAATTGCAAAAACTATTCCAGATTCAAAAGGCGAAACATATGAAGACACTATGAGCGCGATTTGTTTAACTGAAAGCAGCGCCGGTAAAAATCTTATCGGAGATTTTCATAAAAATGTTCCACTTACAAAAGCATCACTTGGAGTTATGCAGGTTCAAGTTCAAACTGTACGTTACGTTGCTAGTCAAGTAAAAAAACTCAACTGGATTCATTCTCTTAATGACTCACAAATTGCAAACCGCTTGCTCACAGATTCAGAGTTTTCTGCACGCATTGCAACGCACTATTTTGTCATTCTAAAAAATAGCAGAAAAAACTATATTAATTCTGTCAGCGGATATAATGGCGGTATGACCAATATGCCATATTACCAAAGAGTAACGAAAAATCTCGAAGATATCAAAGAGTTAAAAAAAGAGAAGAAACTTTCTTAACTCTTATAAGTCTGCCCTAAACAAATATCTTGTAAAATCATCTTATGAACAGCTTTAAATTAAAACTTCTTCTTACTCTACTTGGTGGAATCATCTTTTCACTTATCTTTATTTTATTGGCGCTGGTGATGCCAGCCACACATGATTCAGAACAGATGATGAATTTGGACAAACCAGTAACTACAGCAGCTCAATTAGCGAAGGCGATAAAAGACAGCAACAAATAATCAGTTTTTGATATTTTGTAAAATTTTCTCTTTATTTGAATGAAGCTTTTGAAACCTTTTTAATTCATCTATAGAGTCAAACATCGTTTCGCAGGCTTTTGTTGGTTTAAGCTTGATTGCACTGCTTATTAAGAGTTCTAGACACTCTGAAAGTACTTTTAGATCATCCGCTTTGTATATTTCCCCAAGTAGGATCATAGCATCTTCTATACGTAAATTTTTTGCGACTCCAAGATTTTTATGTGCGAGATCACGTAATGGAGTAAAATTAAGGGATTCACCTAAAAAGTCTTGTTCCCACAATGCTGAGATATGAAGTTGAAATTCACTATAAGTTCTCAGTATCTGCTCTACATAATCTTCAATTAACTCATCTACAAGTTCTTCAGGAAGTCCAAGCTCATCAATCGCTTCTGCAGGTTCATAAATATAACTTACATCATACAAAGATTTTATCTCTTCATTATCAACATTTGTATAAAGAGTCTGAGAAAAATCAAGATAATCAAATTCCAAATTCTCTAAACTGTTCAGTTTTGATATATTCATAAGATCAATATCTATATTTTTATTTTTTAGCTGAGTGAAAATATTTTTTACATTTTTGTCATACTTCAAAGGTTTCTTTATCTGGGTATTTTGAAGTAATTCATTTGTATATTTAGCTTCTGGAAATTTAAAAGAAGCCCCGAAAACTTTATAAAAAAAAGCTTCTAATTTAGGAATATTTATCGTAACATTATTCAAAGCCGTTTGTATATGGTCTAATCTGACAGTGTTACTGCCCTCTTGCAATGCTTTTACTTTTGCCACCAATAAAATATTTTTCAACCCGACGCCCCTTTATTATACAATCAATATATTAACATATAAAATTTATTTATAGAGAAATTTTTACTGAAAATTTCTATTTGCAATATTTTCGATAAAAATCGTAGCATAAGAGGCTTTTGGAAGCACAAAAGAGAGCTCAAAATCTCCATCTTTTTGCAGATACTTACATGTAAGCATCTCAGGATATATCCATGCGCGACGACGTAAACCTTTTTCCGCGAGAAGCTCATCATCATATTTAGCTTCTATTTCTCTTGCTGCATCTCTTGCTCTAAAAACTTCACGTCCTACAAGCAAGCCTGTTGGAACTATTTTCTTTGCAAGAAAGTCTTTTTCTGAAGGCGTCTTTGGAGTAAAAAGCTTTTCATCTCGTCCAAGCATCACATCGCCATCAAGAAGTATCAGCGTATTTGATTTCTCTTTTTGACTTAGTTCTACACGTTCATTGAGCCATTCGTTAAAAAGATAACTCTGATAGACACTTGTCAGAAACTTTTTCACTTTTTTATCTTTAATAAAAAGTTCCCCATCTATCATCTCTTTTGCCTGAGTTAAAGAATCTTGACCAAATCTTTGATATCCAAAATGGTTTGCAAAGCCAGTTTTTTCTAAGTTTCTTGCGATTTTTTCTATCTTTCCGGCTTTCATATCATCTACTTTATGCAGTTTGATTTTAAAGCGGTTGGCGGAGAGATCTCCGATGCTTATTTTTTGTGTATCTCTAAAAATCTCTAAAATCGTTATCTGTTTATCTTGAAATTTTTTGAGCTCTTTTTCATATTTTTGCGGTATTGAAAGGTATTGCGTTGTTGTCGCGTATTTATCTTTAAGCCCTGCATATCCGATGGAACTCTCATGAATGTTTAAAAAAGCGGCAATCTTTTCTATCATATCCCAAGTCGTCATATTGATTTTCTTTACATGTAAGATGAGAAAACTGCCCTTTTGTTTAAAGGGTTTTGCAAAGATCTCTTCTACGATAAAATCCTCTTTATTTTGCGTAAACTCAAAATCAACGCTCTCATGTTGTTGTAAAAAAACTCTTTTTAATTCACTCATAGTTGTAACATCTTTAGCTCACTTTTTGAGATATTTATATCTCTATTTATCTGTTTTTTTAGTTCATCGAGTGAATCAAATTTTTGGTTTTCACGTACAAAGTTGATGAAACTAATACTTGCATATTTTGTACATTTTATCTTGCCATCTAAGATATGTGTCTCCACAGCAAAAGTTCCATCTGTTGTGTCACGATGCCCTATAAAAGAGATAGATGGATGAAAATGTTCTTCATCATCTATACGCGTCACAGTCGTGTATACACCCTCACGAGGCAACATAAAATCGCTTACATCTAAGTTGATAGTAGCCACCAGTTCTTTTGCTCCAATTCCTTGCCCTTTTATGACATTGCCTTGAATGGTATAGTTATAGCCCAGTAGGGCATTAGCTGTTTTTATATCTCCATGCGAGAGCTTTTCTCTGATGGTGCGAGAGTGTACGGATTCATCATTTACTTTTACTTCATCGACGACAATAACTTCACCATCAAATCCATTTTTTAGATCATCGTGAGAGTAAGCTCTCTCTTTTCCAAAATGAAAATCATAACCAACGACAATCTTTTTAAGGCGAGGAAATTCCTCTTTTAAAAGCGAAATAAATCCATCTGCGTCGAGATGACGGATATTTTCAAGGCCAAAATAGTAAAGCGGATAATGCGTAAATTTCTCTCGCTCTTTTTTTGGAGTGAGATTTGCAAATCCTGAGTCTATGACAACTACACAACCATGTTTTCCCAGATGTGCAAACAAACGTTGATGTCCCACATGTACGCCATCAAACCCGCCAATGGCGATGGTATCACTATTTTTTATAGCAGTAGCAGTATTCAAGATTTCCCTCTTTGCCTGTAAGTTTTGACTCTGATTTCAACACAAGCTTCCAGCCTTTTATAACACAAGCATCTTCAAAATGTATCATCGCTTTTTGTATCACTTTTTCATCTGTAACGACACCATTTTTATCTCTTTTGGCTTCACGACCAACTTCAAACTGAGGCTTGAAAAGCAGGATGATTTTATCACTTGCAAGTGTATCCACAGCATCTAAAATATATAAAAGTGAGATAAAAGAGACATCACTTGTCACAAGATCAAACTTCTCATTTGGTTCAAATGCTCTAATATCTTGATTTTCATAAACGCTTACTCTTTCATCGCTGCGAAGTGAATGGTGCAACTGATCTCTTCCCACATCTACACAGCTTACATGTAAGACTCCACGTTCGAGTAAAACTTGCGTAAATCCACCCGTTGAAGAGCCAATATCCAAGGCATTAGAACCTTCAATCTTCATATCAAGCTCATCTAAAAACGCATCAAGTTTAAAAGCTCCGCGACTCACATAATCTTTATGTTCTTGTATCTTTATTTTCGAGAGTTCTGGATCGATTTTAAGTGAGCTCTTGAGCATTATCACACCATCAACGGAGACAAGAGCCTCTTTAATCATATTTTGCGCTTTATTTCTTGTTTCAACTTTACCTGATTCTACTAAATATTGATCTAAACGTATCAAAACTGTACCTCTATTCTCATTTTTATCTCTTTCCTTATTGGTATATCACACATCTAACATCTCTTTCATTTCATCTTCATTAAGGGTTTGCACTCCAAGTTCAACTGCTTTATCATACTTGCTCCCCGCATCATCGCCATATATTACCATATCCGTCTTTTTTGAAACTGAGCCGACGATTTTTGCTCCAAGATTTTCAAGCATCTTTTTTATCTCCTCGCGAGGCTGACTCATTGAGCCCGTCAACACAACGGTTTTGTCTTTAAACGGATTTTCTTGCACTTCTGCTTTTGGCTGGGGAACTTTTGGGTCTAAAAAACTCTGCAAGCGTAAAATATGTTCATAGTTCACTCGCACAAACTCTAAAACAGCCTCAGCCATCTCTTCGCCGATGCCATCAAGTGTGATAAGTTGCTCTTTTGTAGCCTCGACAAAAAGAAGTCCAAAAGCCTCACAAAGAGTTTTTGAAGCCACCTCACCGATATGCTCGATGCCAAGAGCGTTGATAAATCTCCAACAATCACACCCTTTGACATTCTCTATAGAGTTCAAAAGGTTTTGCGATTTCTTCTCTTTAAACCCTTCAAGTGCGAGAAGTTTTTCAAGGGTTAAAGAGAAGATATCTTCGACACTCTCCACCAAACCTGAGTCAAAAAGAGATTTAACTATTTTCTCGCCCAAACCGTCGATATTAAGGCATTGTTTTGAGGCAAAATAGATGATGGAGTTCACCACTCGAGCCTTACATGTAAGGTTTTGACATTTTATAAGCGCACCTTCATCAAGGAGTTCACTTCCGCAAACCGGACACTCTTTTGGGCGGGAAACTTCTTTTTGACTTCCATCTCTATGAAGCTCCAAAACCTTGATGATTTTTGGTATCACATCACCGCTTCTTAAAATAATAACTTTGTCATTGATACGGATATCTTTTCTTTGTATCTCATCAAAATTATGAAGCGTCGCGCGCTCAACTACGACACCATCAATATTTGTCGGCTCTACAATAGCAACAGGCGTAATAACTCCACTGCGTCCCACTTGAAGGATGATATCTTTCACAGTCGTGATCTTCTCAACTGCAGGGAACTTGTACGCGACTGCCCAGCGAGGAACTTTGACCGTATAACCCATATTTTGCTGAGCCTCGATTTGATCTACTTTTACGACCATCCCATCAAGCATCATCTCATAGCCATCACGCACATCTTTCATCTTTTCGTAAACTGCTTCAATATCTTCAAAACCCTTACAAAGTCCACGGTGCGGAGGCATTTTAAA
>JBBRBK010000095.1:0-5978 GCA_038205935.1 Campylobacterales bacterium | reverse complement strand
TTGAGATAGTTTGGAAGGATTCTCTTCAAATGATTCTGGAGTGTTACCTTGTTTGATTGTTTCATTCTCTTCACGAGTATTACGCTGTCTTGGTACATTTACAAATGATGCGTCTACAATACTGCCCTCTTTGGCTATGACGCCGTTTGAAATAAGAGTATGGGTAAAGAGTTCAAATAGTTTCTTGGAAAGTTTCTTCTCTTTGAGCTGTTCTTTAAACAGCCATATTGTCTTTTCATCTGGAACTCTATCTTCGATTTGTAATCCCAAGAAACTGCATAAAAGACAATCTGTCTTTTATTTGAAACTCTGTCTGCTCATCTGAAAGGTTGTACTAGCGTTGAAGAATGAGAATCTTGAACATCATCAGTCTGTCAAAGTGTGGTCGTCCACCTGCTGCTTTTGGCTCGATCTTGAAAGCATCTTCGATAGGCTGTCTAAACATCTCCCAGTCTATGACGGAGTTGAGCTTTGCAAGAGGTGGTTGATGTTTATTTATCAAGTCTAATTGATACTCATAGTCAAATAATCCTCTGCTCTTTTTGCTCATCTTACGCTCCATTATTTGTGACATTTGTATCTTTATTTTATCTAACTTGGACTTTTTTAAAAATATGGTCGGGTTTTTAGAGGTGCCCACAAATTATTTCGAAGGATTAAAAAGTGACAATTGAGAAAAATATATGTCCATACTGTAAAGAAGAAATTCGACCTGCTGCTGTAAAATGCAAACATTGTGGTTCTACATTAGAAGAAAAATCCAATAAGGGCAATATAGGTTTTGCGATAGCTTCTTTAATACTTGGAATAATTTCCCTGTTTGCACTCATGGATGATACAAGCGGATGGGATCAAGATACGATAAATGGATTATTCCTTTTTTCTGGATTAGGGCTTATTTTTGGAATTATTACAGTTTCACAAAAATATGATGGAAAAGGTATGGGTATTGCAGGAATAATTATGTCAGTGGTAGGTTTATTGGGATGGGTTGGATTGATATCACATTAAAGCTAAACAGATCTTAACAATTTGATGTCTTAATTTGGCAAATGCTGTAAATATTTTAGAGTTCACGTTGGTCCAAGTTGGAAATCAGAATTCTGTTTTCTACTCAAAATTAACGCTTGATTAGGTACAATATCGGTAACTAACTTTATGGAAATAGTAATGAAAGAATATATTAAAAATCAAATTTTAGCTTCTTATGAAACAAAAAAGAAAATATTGGAAAATAGTGCTCTGATCGATATTATCGAAGATGTTGCGACAAGATGTGTTGATGTTTATAAAAAAGGTCATAAGACAATTCTCGCTGGCAATGGCGGAAGTGCGGCAGATGCTCAGCATATAGCAGCTGAACTTGTTGGACGTTATGGATTTGACAGACCTTCTTTGCCTTCACTTGCACTTACAACAGACACTTCAAATCTTACAGCTATTGGAAATGATTACGGATATGACAAAGTTTTTTCTCGTCAATTAGAGGGAATGGGACAAGAGGGAGATCTTTTTATCGGAATCTCTACATCTGGGAATTCTGCCAATATCATCACTGCATTTGAAAGCGCAAAAGCCAAAGGAATTACGACAGTCGCTCTCACTGGTCGTGATGGCGGAAAAATGGCACAAATGGCGGATATAGCTATTGTTATTCCTTCAAACGACACGCCGCGTATTCAAGAATCTCATATTTTGATAGGCCATATTTTGTGTGATATTATCGAAAAAGAGATCTTTGCTCAAGGTGTAAGATAAAAAATGGCACAAAAAGCACTCTTTCTTGATCGTGATGGTGTTATTAACAAAGAAGTAAACTATCTGTATAAGAAAGAGGATTTTGAGTTTATAGATGGCATCTTTGATCTGTGCCGTTTTTACCAAGATCTCGGGCTTAAGATCATTGTAGTTACAAACCAATCTGGGATTGCTCGCGGTTTTTACAGCGAAGAAGATTTTGAGATTTTGACCTCTTGGATGACGCAAGAGTTTGAAAAAAAAGGCTTACATGTAAGCCGAGTTTATCATTGTCCACATCATCCGGAGATTAGCGGAGTGTGTACATGTAGAAAACCTGAAACAGGAATGTTTTTGGATGCTAAGAAAGAATTTGATATAGATCTTAAAAACTCTGTGATGGTCGGAGATCATGAGCGTGATATCGAAGCGGCACACAAAGCAGGAATCTCTCAAACATATTTCTTCGATGAGTACAATAAAACGACAGATTCTAAAGCTTTAAAAATAGTGCATAGATTGGATGAGATTTACAGATGAAGATATTAAATACTGGTGGAACTTTCAATAAAAGATATAATCCACTCAGCGGTGATATGGAGGTTCCATACGACAACAATGCTCTTGAAAAGATGATGAAAAGTTTTTTGAATCCTATCGAGACAGCCGGTGTGATATATAAAGACAGTCTTGAATTTACGATGGATGATCGAAAGATGCTTACAAATATTATTTATGCGGATGAGGAAAAAGTGTTCGTTATCATTCATGGAACCGATACTATGGAGCTAACGGCAGAGTTTTTAGATGCGATATTTGAGGATCGTATTATCGTGCTCACAGGTGCGATGAGCCCTTTTGAGATCGACACTGTTGAGTCTACTGTTAATTTTGGTCTTGCCGTGGGTTATGCAAAAGCATGCGAAAAAAACGGTGTTTATCTTTGCATGAACGGCGAGATACAACCCTTTGGCAAACTTGTAAAAAACAGATCAGCTGGAAAGTTTGATCTTGTCCAGTAAAGTCGGCTGTACCCATTGTCATTTAGAGTTTAATGAAAACGTGATGATCATTGATGGTGAGCACTATTTTTGTTGTAAAGGGTGTCAGGGGATCTACCATCTTTTAAAAGATGAAGGACTTGACAGTTTTTATAACAAAGCTGGCGATACAAAGCTCACGCCACCTACACAACAGTATGAAGATTCTTCAAACTTCAACTCTCCCGCATTTTATGATAAATTTGTTTCAATCAACAAAGAGGGTTTTAGCGATGTTTCTTTGATTATCGAGGGAATCCACTGCTCGGCATGTGTCTGGCTCAATGAAAAAGCACTTCACAAGATGGCGGGAGTTATGAGTGTCAATATCAACTATACAAACAATAAAGCTAAAATAGTTTGGGATGACTCAGTCTTAAAACTCTCTTCCATTATCGATATGATCCGCGCCATAGGCTATAACGCCTTTCCTTATGATGCTTCACTTCAAGAAGTTCATGCGAACAAAGAAAGACAAGATTATTATCTTCGCATGGCAGTGGCGATTTTTGCAAGTATGAATGTTATGTGGATAGCTGTGGCGCAATACGCAGGGTATTTTACAGGCATCACTCAAGATGTAAAAACGATACTCAATATCGCAGAGGGTGTGCTTGCAACGCCTGTTCTCCTTTACAGCGGGTGGATTTTTTATCGTGGTGCATATTACGCTATAAAGACAAAAACCGTAAATATGGATATCTTAGTCGCCACCGGTTCGACTCTGACTTACATGTACTCTATTTATATCACTGCTTTTGAACGAGGTGAGGCGTATTTTGATTCTGTGACCATGATTATTACCTTTGTTCTCATCGGAAAATTTTTAGAAGTGCTTAGTAAAAAAAGTGTTGCCGATACGCTTGATATTATGAGCAATCATGTGCCAAGCAGTATTAAAGTGGTAGAAGAGGGAAAGATCATTGAAAAAAATATCAATGATGTAAAAATCTTAGATGTCATCGCTGTAGGTTCTGGTGAAAGAGTTGCGCTTGATGGGTTTGTCCTTGAGGGTGAAGGTAACTTTGATGAGTCAAATCTCACAGGAGAGAGCGAGCCAGTTTACAAACAAATCGGTGATAAGATCATAAGCGGAACGGTAAGCATTGATGCTCAGATCAAGTATGAAGCGACGAAAGATTTTGCTCACTCGACTCTTTCTAATCTTGTTTCGCTTCTTGAGGGAGCGATGAGCAATAAACCTCGTATCCAAATGATGGCAAATAAAATTTCAGAATATTTTTCTGCTGTGATACTAGGATTTGCTCTTATTACTTTCTTTGTCTGGTGGTTTTGGCCGCATAGTTTTGAGCGATCATTTATGGTCGGTATCTCCGTCATTATCATCGCTTGTCCTTGTGCTTTGGCGCTTGCAACTCCAGTTGCTACGCTTGTTGGACTTGGTCTAGCTTCAAGGAGAGGAATTTTGTTTAAACAAGCCGCTCAGCTTGAGACAATGGCAAAGGCTACAACGCTTGTCGTAGATAAAACAGGAACTATTACGCAAGGCAAACCAAGAGTCGTACAAGAACATATTTATAATGATTTTGACAGATCGCTTCTCTACTCTCTTGTGCAAAACTCAAAACATCCAGTTGCAAAAGGTGTGGGCGAGTTTGTGCTTGAAGAGGGCATCAACAACTTTGAACTTCAAAATGTGAAACAGATTCCCGCACAGGGGATGAGCGCATTCTATAAGGGCAAAAAGATCCTCGGTGGAAATCTAAAACTGATGCAAAATGAAGGAATAGAAACTCAAAATCGCTTACACCCAAAGGGCACTTCGCATGTAAACAACAGTGAAAATAGTGAATTTTATTTTGCAGTTAATGGAAAGATAGTGGCTAAGTTTGAACTTTTTGATACTCCAAAAGTAGATGCAAAAGAGAGTATAAAAGCGATACAAGCACTTGGCATAGAGGTGATTATGCTGACAGGTGATCATCAAAAAAGCGCGCAAAAAGTGGCAAATGAAGTCGGCATACAGATGTTTGAATCTGAGCTCACGCCTGAGGGAAAATCTTTATACATTCAAAAACTTCATGAAGCTGGAAAAATTGTTGTTATGGCAGGAGATGGCGTGAATGATATTTTAGCTCTTGCGCTTGCTGATATTGGCATCTCTATGGGAAGTGGAAGTGATATTGCTATAGACGTGAGCGATGTTGTGCTTTTGAATGATTCTCTTTCAAGCCTTAGTGATGCGTTTAAAATATCAAAGAGAACATATTCTATGATCAAACAAAACCTCGCAATTTCACTTTTATATAATGCCATCACTATTCCTCTTGCGATGGCCGGAGTTATCATACCACTGATTGCAGCTATTTCGATGTCTTTTAGTTCGCTTTTGGTTGTTGGAAATTCACTGCGTATACGCGCTGGCTTTAAAAAGTAAAAAGGAAATAAGATGGATTCATGGGTTATAGCGATGATGCTTGGAGTGTCAATATTTTTAGGTTCTATTGCATTAGTAGCATTTTTATGGGGAATTAAAAGCGGTCAGTTTGATGATGAGCAGAAGTTTTTAAATGCTGTAAAGTTCGATACGCAAGAGGATCTCAACGATGCTGTAGATCAAGAAAAAAAAGCCAAAGAACTTAAAAAGAAAAACTATACTCCGGAGTGAGTTAGTTTCCTTTTTTAAGAGTTGCGATATATTTTGCTAGTTCATTGATATCTTGATCACTAAAACTGTTCATCTTTATCTTCATGTAAGCACCCATACCGTTCGTATTTCTTATTCCTTCTTTATAAGCTTGCAAGGCTGTCACGGTCTTTGCCACTTTCCATCCGGTAATAGCCTCAGAATGTCCAAGAGCTGAAAGTTGACCGTTATTTCCATGACAGTTTTGACATTTTTGTTTATAGAGTATTTCACCGCTGTTTGCCAAAAGAGAAGAGATGCAAAGTAGATGAAGAAAAAGTATTTTACTCAAAGTAGACTCGATATATTTTGATTTTTTTGTGTTAAGGTTAAAAGTAAGAAAGAATGTCTAAAAGAAGAGTGTATTTTCAACGAATTGCCAAAAACAATTCGTTGAAAGGGATAATTATTTTTTACCCCAAGCTTTAGCAACGTCAGCGATTTGCGCATCTGTTAATGGAGTTGCGAAACCTTTCATCATTGCACCTTTACCAGAAACATTTCTAGCACCAGTTTTGTAAGCTTTAAGAGCAGAAGTTATTTCAGCTGCACTT
>JBBRBK010000094.1:0-5983 GCA_038205935.1 Campylobacterales bacterium | reverse complement strand
GATTACCCAGGGGTTCTGCATTGTCACTTGTATGTTGGATCCAAAGAGCCCAGCTAGGACACCGGCTAGCGTATAGGCGGCTGACATTGAGAGTACATACACTAATGACAGTATAAATCCTTTTTTAGCATTCATCTCCTTGCTTTGAGAGACAATGATAGAAGAGAGGATTGGGATCATTGGGAAGATACATGGTGTTAATGATAATAGCAGTCCAAAACCAAAAAAAGTTAGTAAAATAAGTCCGACATTGCCCTCTATAAATGTTTGGGTGATTTTATCTGTTTGCGAAACTACTACTAGTGGAGTGCTTTTTAATGATAGTTTAGATGTGTTAATATTAAATGTAAACTCTTTTTGCATTGGTTCATAACAAACCCCTCTCATAGAACATCCCTGATAACTTAGCTGTACTGTAACAGGGATGATTCCTTGAATGTCTTTGTTCTTCTTTAAAACTATTTCAAACTCCGGCGATTTTTCAAAAATAGTTTCACCGTTATGATTTACTCCTTGGGGCAAGTTAATATGATCAATGACAACATCTTGCTCATTAAGTAGTTTTACATTTAATTTCGACTTATAAAGATAAATATCTTCTCCAAGATCAATACTGGCACTAACGGTACAACTCTTTTTCATGTAGGCAGAAGCTTTGAATGCCTCATCAGGTTTTAAAAATGCTGCATTTGCCAAGCCAAATACTACTAATAATAATATAAGATTTCTCATTTTTTATTCTTTCGTCAAAATGTAAGTACTTGTGTACTTTGACAAACCCATTTTGATGAGACTTCCATCGTAGAAGATACTTTATCATCAAGATAGGATTCATTTTTATGAAGATTTTTCTCTAGTCGTAAAGCATTCCAAGTAACATCTGTTCCATCATATGGCTGATGATTTAATATTATTGTTATCATTTTTCACTTTTTTTATTTAAACTTGTCAAACCTATTCCTGTGTGAATTGCATAACCAGCATTAGCCCAGCCTTTTAGTCCACCTTTTAAATTTGTAGCATTTTTGTAACCTAGCGCTCTTAGTGTTTGTGCTGCAAATGCTCCACGACCTCCAGTGCGGCAATAAGTTACAATTAATGCATCTTTATCTTGAATCTTATTTCCCACTTCAAACTCTAAATTTCCACGAGTGATAGCATATGTATCATCTACATACATTTCACCTACATAAATTTGACCTTCTGATCTTTGTTCACTCTCTCTGACATCTAAAATGATTACATTTTCTTCTTTATCAGTCATAGTTTTCAAAACACTAGGTTCCATCTCACCAACTTGCTTTTTAGCTTCATCAACAAGTTTATCAGTGTTTGCAAAACCAGAACCTGCAAAAAGTGCCGTTGTCGAAGATAGTGCTACTAGCAATACAATATTTACAAATCTTTTTTTCATCTTTTTTCCTTTAGTTTAAAGCTAAATGCATAATTAGGCATTTAGCTAAATAGATTTAAGTATGGTATAATTTTTTAATTTAAATGTCAAGGACTACAATGCTAGATATGAAACAAAAAATAAAAATTTTTAAGGCACTAGGGAATGAAACCCGTTTTTTAATTTTTAAAAATGTCTTTACGGGGGGATATACCTGTTCATTAGATAAAAAAAATCAAGATGTAAAAGTAAGCCCACATGCTACATGTGTAAGTACGATAGCAGAGCACTTTAACTTCTCATTACCCACAATATCAAAGCATTTGAAAGAATTAAGGGAGGCAGATATAATTACTATGGAAAAAAAAGGAAATAAAATCTATATTGAACCCAATATAGAAACAATTCGCGAACTTGGTAATTGTTTTAGCACATTGATAGACAACTTCGAGATCAATAGGGAGCTGTTTTTTGGAAATGTTACTATAAGATGAACAACCGCGGATATAGCTGAGTGAAGTTTTTATTTGACATAGAGCACGCAATAAAGTATAATTTTACAACTTCAATGGCACATGCGGGCGTAGCTCAGTTGGCTAGAGCGTCAGCCTTCCAAGCTGAGGGTCGAGGGTTCGAGTCCCTTCACCCGCTCCATTGAAACTATTTCTCAGCAACTCCAAATTTTTAACAGACCTCAATTTATGATTAGAACTCTTTAATATATGCTACAATTTTTTATGAAAAAATTGCTCTCTATACTCTTAATAACACCTTTTGTTTTGTGGAAAATTACGAGTATAAATGTTTTGAGAGAAGTGATTTATGGCTTGAAGCCGATAAAACTTACAAAACCAAAAAGAGTGACCCAGGAGAGCGTTTTATGAGAGAATTAAGAGCAAATATCAAAGGTTTTAAAGAGGCTCCTTGTGATTAGTTCGCCTCTTTTTTACATCTTGAGTTTAGTTTTTATTGCTGCATTTTTTACTCTTTTAGAAAAAAAAACAAAGCTGAAATTTTTGGATTATCTCCCGCCTGTTGTGCTGATTTATGCTCTGAGTATGATTCTCGCTGGAAACGGAATTTTTGAAACAAATAGTTCAATAGAAAGTACTTACACCTTAGCAAAAACAAACTTACTTCCGGCAATGCTTTTTTTGATGTTGCTTAAAATCGATTTTTCACACTTTCTTAAACTGGGCAGAAATCTCATTTTAGCGTATGTTTTGACAGTGTTAAGTCTGGCATCTGGATTTATTTTGGTCTCTGTAATTTTTCATTTCAATCATGCTATGGCCGTGGCTTTTGGTGCCTTGGTTGGGAGCTGGTTTGGCGGTACGGCCAATATGATTGCCGTGGGTTCTGCTCTTGGAGTGACGCAAGAGGCGTATGGATTTGTGCTGATTGTTGATAGCGTGAATTATACTTTCTGGGTGATGTTGTTACTCTTTTTAGTGCCATTTGCTCCAATATTTGATAAGTTTGTAGGCGCGTCAAAAAGAGAAATAAGCGCTCTAAATATGCAGGATCAGCCAAATAAAGGAGGGGAAAAATATCTCCTATTAACTTTAATTGCCATAGTAGCTTCGCTTTTAACCCAAGAGATAGCCTCGCATGTAGAGTTTATCAATGCTACGACTTTAAGTGTTGTTCTTGCCACACTCTTTGGTGTTTTAGGCTCATTTACCAAGCTTAGATCAATGAATGGCTCAAGTGAAGTTGCAAGCTTTATGCTTTATATTCTCATCGCACTCATCGGTTCCAAAGCGGTCTTTGAGAGTTTTTCTGCGGTAGGAATCTATGTCTTTGCCGGTTTTATGGTTTTGGTCATTCATGCGATTTTTATGCTTGTGAGTGCAAAAATATTTAAACTCGATCTCTTTTCTATCACGGTTGCTTCTTTAGCGAATATTGGCGGAGTGGCTTCTGCACCAATTCTCGCTGCGGCATATAACAAATCTCTCGTAAGCGTGGGCGTTTTGATGGCAGTTATGGGTTATCTCATAGGTACTTTTGGCGGTATTTTTATCGGACATATTATGATAGGTTTGGCAGAATGACAATAATAAATATACAAACAGAGATAAAAAAAATTCCTCTGAAATCTCCCTTTATTACGGCTCTTCGAAGAGTGGAAAACGTAGAGTTTGTTCGAGTAACGCTTACATGTAAGGATGGAACAATCGGTATTGGCGAAGCACCTGCTACAAAAGCCATAACAGGTGAAGGAATTGAAGAGATTTTAGAATCGATAGAAAGTGTAAAATCTGTTTTGAATTTCCTTACACCATCTTCTGCTTTAGAGATTTTACTTACAATGAAAAACATAGGAAGTTCTGCAAAAGCCGCTTTAGATATGGCACTGCATAGACTTATAGCACACTCTCAAAATCTTTCAATGCTTCACTACCTGGGAGCAAAAGAGCCCCTAACTCTACAAACTGATATAACCATCAGTCTCAATGATGCTTCAGTGATGTTTGAAGAAGCAAACAAAGCGGTAGAAAGTGGCATGAAGATCCTAAAAATCAAACTCGGTTCAGACATTACTCACGCCTTACATGTAACACAAAATATCGCAAAAGCATTTCCACAAGCAAAGCTCATCATTGATGCCAATCAAGCGTGGCAGGTGGAGGATACACTTTGTTACATCGATGCTTTGCAAGGAGTAGAAATAGAGCTAATCGAGCAACCTGTTATTGCAAAAGATTTAGAAGGTTTAAAAAGGATTACAGATTATTCCAGTATTCCTATTCTCGCAGATGAGGCAGTTTTTACGCTAGAAGATGCAAAAAAAGTGATCCAAAGTAAGAGTGCAGATATGATAAATATCAAACTCATGAAATGTGGCGGTGTGAGTAAAGCGATAGAAATTTTAGAGTATGCAAGAGCAAATGATGTCAAGTGTATGCTTGGCTCTATGCTAGAAGGTCCTTACTCGATCAACATCGCTTTACACCTTGCTATGGCCTACAGCGATGTTATAAAGTACATAGATTTAGATAGTCCACTTCTTTATAAAGAGCCCTCAGACGAGTTGGAATTTTTGTTTGATGGGTGTGAAATTAGCTTAAAAGCTTAATGTAAATTTGGGTGGTCTGAATAATCATTTTGATATCCTTTGGAAAAAGCTACTAATATGGATCAACCTTGTATAAACATGTTGAACCAAATAATTACTAGAGAGTATGGCTGTTAGCGATACAATACAAATTTTTTTGAGTTAGTTCCATACTCGACTTTACATTGAAAATATATTTTTTAAAGATTTGAAATAAAGGAAATAGATGTTAAAGAGTTTTTTTGCAACGAAGGAGTGGGCGCTTTGGGCGTGGGGTGGTTTGTTGATTTTGATGGTGTTGGTTATGTTTCAAGTAGAGATGACGGTGCAGCTAAACAAGTGGTATGAATCTTTTTATAATATTTTACAAGCTGCCAAAGATGAAAAAGCTTTTTGGCAGAAAATGGTTGAGTTTCTCTATATTGCAATTCCTTACATCTTCGCAGCGATTGCTTCAAGCTATTTTGCTAAACATTATGCATTTCGTTGGCGTCAGGCGATCACTTTTTACTATCTACCTTACTGGAGTTCTCATCCAGACAATATAGAAGGCGCATCACAGCGTATCCAAGAAGATACTTACCAGTTTGCAAATGCATTAGAATCTTTGGGTCTAGGTCTTTTTCGTTCAGTCTTAACTCTAATTGCTTTTATCCCTATTTTGTGGATGCTCTCATCAAAGATTACAATCCCATGGCTGGCGCAAATACCTGGTTCGTTGGTTTGGATTGCAATGTTGACCTCACTAGGCGCGATGATCATCTCTTTTTTAGTTGGGATCAAACTTCCGGGATTAGAATATACCAATCAGAAAGTTGAAGCAACTTATCGTAAACATCTTGTTTATTCAGAAGATGATAAAAGCTATGCCAATCTTCCAGTGATGGCAGAGCTTTTTCTTGGTCTACGTCCAAACTACTTTCGTCTCTTTAATCACTATACTTATTTTAGTCTTTGGTCAAATATCTATGGTCAGTTGATGATGATACTTCCTTATCTCATCATGGCACCCTCACTATTTAGTGGAGTGATTACTCTGGGTGTTATAACACAAACAGGAAATGCTTTTGGTAGAGTGAATGAGGGATTTGGCTTCTTTATTGAGCGCTGGACGGATATTACTAAGTTTTTATCGGTCATTAAACGTCTGCGTGAATTTGAATTACACCTGATTCATCAGCATCCCAATCCGCAATCGGTTATGCAACATCAGTAAAACTTACTGATGTAATACACAAACAAATCATATATTTATATCTATTTATCAAAAATATAACAACTTATAACTATATTAAATATATTATTCACTATTTTGATACATAAGTTTACAAATTTCACATTTTTTGCAATCTTTTCGTAAATCCCCTTGACATTGGCAATTGATTTATCTATAATTCCCGTCCACAAACGATGAGACCTAAAGTTTAGGCCTTGACAGACGAGAGTTTGACTAGTTTGAGATCATTGAAAACTAAGCAAGTAGATAACGAGATAACTAACGAAAGTTAGATTGTTTTTAAGTTTACTTA
>JBBRBK010000093.1:0-6004 GCA_038205935.1 Campylobacterales bacterium | reverse complement strand
ACACCCTCGCTTCCGCGAATAAGATAGCTGTTGTACGAACTGCCGTTTGCCGTTTTCATGATGATATCAAAAGTACGAATTTTAGGATCAAAGGCACCGATAAAATGAACACTAGGTGAAATTTTTACTATAGGCTTTAGCATAAAGAATCCTTCGCTGTTACTCATCGAAATGCATTTTCTATTCTATCTTGAGCACTTAACCGTAGATCAGTTTTAAAAAATCATAAATATCACTTAAAAAAAAGCGGCGATTATCACGCTCTTCGAAGTGTCCAACCCAGCCCGTATCATCTTCACGTACCCGTTTACAAGGCAAAACAAATTCAGTGTAGGGAAGTAAGGTTTTAAATGAACCACAGTTGTTGATCGCATCAACGACTGCATCAAAAAGTGCGTCAAGCGTCTCTTGATCTTCTATCAAATACAAAGAACCGTCTCGTTGATAAAAACGATAGATATTTAAGATCTTTTGTGCTTCTTCGTTTTTGGATTTTTTCCTATTTAATTCCATCATTATCTCCTTGTCGCACTATTTTCCAAGCGCACATACATATAAAATATAGTTTTGCGTGCCTAAAAAATCTTGAAGTCTCTTGTCATAAAAAGCACCAATTCCCGTACTTTTAAACTCACTTGATTCTAAAGCAATTTTATGCACCAAAGCACCTGCAAGCATAAGCTTTTCAGAACTAAAATATTTTGAAGTTACCACAACAATCATCTGTGCATTTTTGATAAAAAGCTGATCGACTAAGATTGCGGCGAGTTGATCTTTATAATCACCCTTTTGCAATAACTTAGAATTGAGATAAATTCCAGCTTCCTTCTTTACATCTCCAAAAAGAATAGAGTAGCGAACAAGAGGATAAGCATCTTTTGCGAGTATTTGCATAATAGGTTCAATCTCACCATTTATAAAAGGAGTATTTGTAAATTTCCGTGCCGAACGCCTTTGTAAAATCTGTTCTTTTGTAGTGCTTATGGGAAAAATCTTACTCTTTAAAATTGGCTGTTTTTGCACTATTTCAAAGAGTTCTCCATTAGTGTCACTGTAATCAGTCGGGCTTACATGTATGTGTGGTTTTTTAAGTGCTTTGACTTTTTTTTCTGTTTCTTTTGCAAAAGATATCACCGCACAAACCGTTTCTTCATCTTTAAAACCCATTGAGAGATTGAACCTTTTTACGTCAAACTCTGACAAAATTGTCATCTCTTTATGGTAGATGGTAGCACTTGCTTGGATGGCGGCTATTTGGTGACCTGCATCAAGATAACAGTAACGAAGTGCGCGAACTCCATACTTCCATTCAGAACGAAAAGGTACACAGCTCACAATGACGATAATCCCCTCACATTTATAAGAGAAACCAAGTTCACTCTCTAATCCATCCTCTTCAATCTCTTGAAGCAGAACAAATTTACTCTCTCCGACATCTACATGATAGATACCACTGATGATCCCTTTGATGCCTCGTACTTGGATATAAAGCTCTATGGGATGAAGATTTCCCGCTGAGGGAGTGCTAAGTTTATAGTAGGGTTTTAAGCCTATATTTTCTTTACATGTAATCATTCGAGAAAGCTCTAAGAAGCGGAACTCGTCGATCTCTCCAAAACTGTAGCTAAACAAAAAAGAGGGATAGTGCTTAAAAATAGTTGGTTGCGTATTCCAATCTATGTAACCGCCAAAGGCTGCAACTCCTTTTTTTGTCAGTGAAGTTTTTTCATATTGCGAGTGCATTAGCCTTACACTGACATCCAGTTTTCGTGTGTATGTCCCGTTTGCTTTTGGCTTGCAAGCTCCTTGATAGCTGCAATACATGCATCATAATCAACTTCATCAGTAACCTCTTTAACCACCTCTTTGTAAGCAATAAGACCCTCTCTATCTATCACAAATACAGCGCGCGCAAGACGATCTTTGAGTTTCCCCTCGCCTATAAGAATGCCAAATTTCTTGGCAAATTGACGTTCTTCATCTATCACTAGTTCTGCAGAGTCAATACACTCTTTTTCCTGATACCCTTTTACAAAATCTAGATCATCAGTTGTAATCATAATAGTCGAGAGTTTTCTGATCCCTTTAACCATCTCATTAAACTTTTTCGCACCCAAAGAGCACACTTCTGTTTTAAGTGAAGGAATGGCTATAAGCAATTGGAGATTTGGAGCTATCATACCAATAACATTTTTTGTATTGTCAAGTTTTGTTATACGCGCCGCGGGAGCTTCTTTGCCAACTATGAGTTCTTTTCCTAGTAACTCAGTAGGTGTTCCATGTACTGTTATTTGCATTTTTTCCTCGTTATATAAATATTACTGATACTAATGCATAATTTATTCTATTTTATATCCAACTAAATGATTATTTTTTAACCAAATTTTTTCTTGTTTTAGTGATTTTCATTATATAATTATATAAAATCTGTATTATAAGTTGGACATACCATGCATTATCAACTCAATATTCCTGACAATGAAGATTGTAAAACTTGCGCGCTTACCTTTGCTTACAATGAGATCAAAATTCTTTATGACACCGCAGTTATGTTGTCTAGCAGTTCTGATATAAATGCATGTATAGAAAAAGGGATGCGTCTCTTAAAACGCAACTCATACTTAGAGCGCTGTAGTCTTTTTTTACTCTCAGATGACAACTCAAAAGTTGAGCTTCACACTTCGCTTGATATCTCTGCGCAACAACGCAAAATGGCTGTGTATAAACTAGGAGAAGGCGCTACAGGACTTGCCGCACAAAGCGGTGAACCTGTGGTGATTGAAAATATCCACAACAACATCAACTATCTTAACAAAATGGGAATCGTTGATACAAAGTCAATCTCTTATGTGGCTGTTCCTATCATGCAAGATGAGGCTCTTTTTGGAGTAATCTCCGCAAATATCCACACAACCACAGTGCTGAGTTTTGATGATATCGTCAGAATGCTGACCATCGTCGGCTCACTTTTTTGCGGAACCCTTGCTTTACAAAAAAGATTTGTCAAAGAAAAAGAAAATCTTACAGACCTCAAAACATACTACAAAGATGAAGTTCTCAGCGAATATAAGTTTGAAAATATTGTCGGAAATAGTACAAAAATGCAACATATTTTTAGTCTTTTAGAGACTGTCGCACCCTCAGATGCGACTATCTTGGTGCGCGGTGAAACAGGAACGGGGAAAGAACTTATAGCAACTGCAGTACACAATCTCAGCCGAAGAAAAAACGGACCTTACATCAAACTCAATTGTGCGGCTATCAGTGAAACACTTTTAGAAACTGAACTTTTTGGGCACGAAAAAGGTGCATTTACCGATGCAAAAGAGATGCGCAAAGGGCGTTTTGAGCTTGCTGATGGCGGTACACTTTTTCTTGATGAGATAGGCGATATCACTCCATCTTTGCAAGTCAAACTGCTTCGTATCTTGCAAGAGCAGGAGTTTGAGCGTGTGGGTGGAACAAAAACCATCAAAACAAATGTGCGTCTCGTCGCTGCGACAAATAGAAACTTAGAGAAGATGGTCACAACAGGAGAGTTTAGAGAGGATCTTTTCTATCGTCTCAACGTCATTCCCGTCCATCTTCCTCCGCTTCGCGAACGCTATGAAGATGTCAAACTACTCATAGAGCACTATCTTCTTAAGTTTATGAAAGAGCACAGAAAAAATATGAGCTTTAGCAAGCAAGCGCTTGAGGTGCTGATGAACTATCCATGGCCGGGAAATATCCGTGAGCTTCAAAACACGATGGAGCGCGTTGTTCTCATCTGTCCAAATGGCATCATAGAACCGCAGATGCTCAACCATGTTTTACCGTTTAACTATCAAAAGCTCTATATCGAGCCAGAGCAACCTAAAGAGGTCTTACACCAGCAGGGCACTTCGCATGCAAGAGAGTCTGAGCCGATAAGAGATGAAGAGAGACCAGCGCAACAAAAACACACCGTAACGAAAGTAAATCTCCAAGAGATAGAAAAAGAGTCCATCCTCCAAGCACTCATAGACAGTCACGGTATCCAAACAAAAGCCGCTGCACTGCTTGGAATGACCGCTAGACAGATCGGTTATAAAATGAAAAAGTATGATATAGATTTTTAAAAAGGTTCTAATTTTCTGGGTTTAACGTGCGATTTCACCGACAGTTTATCTGTTCGGTGCAAAGATTTATTTCTCGCTCCCATGCTTTGCTTGGGAGTGTATACTTCTGTTTATTTTATTTCTACATGTAAGCATTCCCAAGTGCAACTTGGGAATGAGAAAAGGGAAACTTGGAAATGAGCTAAAATCCTGAATATAAATTAATTAGTATACTGTCCCCAGATTTTGTAAATCTTTATTTTCTCGCTCCCATGCTTCGCTTGGGAGTGTATACTTCTGTTTATTTCATTTCTACATGTATGTATTCCCAAGTGCAACTTGGGAACGAGCTAAGTACAACTTGGAATGTGCTAAAAAATACTTCGTAGTTCTAAAAGCACATGATCAGAAAAAGGTTTACTTTTAGCAATATTAATTAAATTTATATTAGGATTACTTTGTACGTAAGCTTCTAGAATTGCAATAAATAAATTTAAAGAGCTATCAAAAACTGATTGATTATAAATGACTATATCAATATTTGCAAGATCATCAAATGAATAATTGGCTTTATTAATTACGAATGATGCAACAATACGAGCAATATTAAATTTGAAATTTGATGAAGTCATTTTTTTATCGACATCATTGATATTTACCCAAAATTCATTTGTCTTTTTAAGTAATAAACAACAATTTAAGTAAGCCTTAAAGTTTCGAGATGGGTTAAATATTCTTTCATATGTTGTATTTTCTTTTACTAAAGATGTTGGTTTTGCTCTAGCTGAATAAGGACTACTAAATCCTATTGTTTCAATTGCTTGTGCAGCAAATTGAATGCTAAATATCTTAGAAGCAGGCTTACCAATATTCTTATAGTAATTTTTACGACGATCATAGTAATAGCTTTCATTTAAAAAAAAGAGTTCGATTTGTCTTTGCGTTTCTTCTGTAGCTCTTAAAAGAGCCGCCGAAACTTGATTCTGACTATTTGTGGACGCGATTATATTATCAATAGTTTCAGCATTACTATTAATAATTACTTTTACTAGAACAGATCTATCATCACTCATATTTCCATTATGATAGTTATAAATTGAGTATGATGTTTGTAACCCATTTACAATTTGAACATTATCAATTGATAATATTTTTGAAACTTGATTTGGATTTTCCGCAATAATAGTTATACCATTGTTCAGCCACCAAAAATCTTTTGAATCAACATCTATTATTGTATCCATGATTTTTTTATTTACATCAACTTGACCTTGAAAATGTCGAATATTGCTTTCAAAAAGGTATTCCCGTATTTGTCCTTCATCATCAGTTAGAAAGGACTTGTAATCTCCTAATTTAACCGTTCCAACATATCCTAACCCAGATTCGGAAAATGATGTAGATAGCGGTTGCTCTTTAAATGCCAATGAAAGGCGTGAAGGTTTTCTTGTTTGATAAAATTTTAAAAGTTCAGAACTACTAAATGGGTTGAACTTGATTTCTGAACTAGTAAAAGCATTATGTGTAATATCTTTCAGCTGCTCTACTTTTGATAAAAAAGCGTTGTTAATTTGAATTTCTGTTGCATTACAACAATAATTGAATTCCAGCTTTATCAATCCACCATTAATAGATGTTTCAAGCCATACTTTTCTTAATATCAAAATTTTTTCTACAAGAGAAGTATTAAATCTTGTAATCAAATAATTTTCGTCTTTTTCAAGGTCAAATAGAATTGGACAAGATGTAATCAGCTTGTCTATCGTGGATTCTTTGAACGAATTTTCTTTTTTACATTGTGAAATAACAAATTTTGAAATTATTTTATTCGTAAATTTAATATCTTCTAGATCGTCAATTGTATCAATAATTTCATCGTCAACAATTATAATAACTGAATCAATACCACCATCTTTACTTCCATC
>JBBRBK010000092.1:0-6391 GCA_038205935.1 Campylobacterales bacterium | reverse complement strand
AAATTTTGTCCTTATACGCGCTGATATTACGGCAAATACAGACAAACAAAAAGCACTTTCAAAACGTTTTGGCGTATTTGGACCACCGGTACTTATTTTCATGGATGAGAATGGGAAAGTTTTAGAAAATGAAACAGTTACTGGGTATAAAGAACCTGCAGAGTTTTTAAAACATCTAGAGAACCTTTAAGGTTTTCTAGATCTTTGTACTAACTATAAGTTACTGTTACTAACAAACTCAGCAAACAGCTTTACATAAGTGTTTGGACTTTCCTCTGCAACTTTCTTCGCTAACTCTTTATCAATACGATTGTTGATAAGTTTTTTATATGCAGCTTTTATCTCTTCTATATCTTCACTGTTGTTTAGTCTGCGTCTAAGACCTATGATATTAAGACCTTTGATTTTCGAGCGGTTGCCCTCGATGAGACAAAATGGAGGAACGTCGTGGTTGACATACGAAGCGCCACCTATCATAACACCTGTTCCGATATTGTTATTTGCTTCTACGGTGCTAAGACCACCTATGATGACACGTTCTTGACATGTAACGTTTTCATAAAGTCTTACAGCGTTTGTTAAAACACAGTTGTTTGCAATTTTTACACCGCTCATGATCTGAACATAAGCCATAATAAAGTTATCGTTACTGATATCTATATTTTGATTTTCTTCACTTTCTTGTGTACCGATCTGCACAAATTCACGTACATGTGTCCTCGCACCGATGCGTATAACAGAATGTTCTTGTCCAATAGTGGCAAAACTAAAGATCTTCACATCCTCTTCTATGGAAGTTTTACCTTTGATAATGACATTTGAAGCAATAGTTACATTTGCACCAATAACGCTCTCTTTACCAATAAAACAAAAAGGACCTATAACAGCACTGGCATCTATAAGTGCACCATCTTCTATAATAGTCGTTTTATCTATCATGGCTGTATTGCTATTTTTAAGGTGATGATACTGTCTTGTATAGTTGCTAAAGAACCGCGTTCACCTGTTTCTAAATACTTAATAAATGTCTCAAGCTCTTTGATAAGGGGCTCATCTTTTTTAATATGGCATCCACGAACGACATAAGAGTTGTTTGTGCTAAATGCAGAGTATTCGGTGAGGCTTTGGGCAATAAGGTCAGCTTCAAAGTAAGAGTCTTGACATGCTACTTCGATGCAGCGCTTTTTAAATGGAGTCAGCCAGTTTGTTGTGATGTTAGCGATGACCGAATCGGTAAGTTCAAAGCTCAAAACTGCGTTGTCTTCATGGTGATTATGGATTTTTCTAGATTTGAAAATTGCTTGGTTTAAGATATCCTTATGAGTAATAAAACGGATAAGGTCGATATCATGCACAGAAAGGTCAGTTAAAACACCAACATCTGCGATACGCGGAGGAAAAGGCCCGACACGCGTGATAGCAACTGAAAATATTTCTTTACCTACAAGTTCCTCTTTCAAAGCTTGAACAACAGGATTAAATCTTTCAACATGTCCGACACAGCTTTTGATTCCAGCAGCTTCTACAGCTTTTAAAATCTCTTTTGCATCTTCAACAGTCGAAGCCGCCGGTTTTTCTATAAAGATATGAACACCTTTAGCCGCACATTTTAAAGCCACATCTTTGTGTAAAAAAGTAGGAACAGCGATAATGACGGCATCAGGTTTTGCACTTTCCAACATCTCGTTTACATCTTGAAAAAAAGGTTCCTTATAAGGATCATTTTGTACAACGTCACAAAGTGCGCAGACTTCGACATTATCTAGCATACTTAAAATTCGATAATGGTTTTTTCCCATCGCTCCAAGACCGATAATTGCTACTTTTGTCATACTTATCCTTTTATCGCTTTTACTATAAATTCTTGTTGTTCATTTGTAAGATACGGACTCATAGGAAGTGACATAATCTCTTCAGAAACTCTCTCAGAAATAGGAAAGTCACCCGCTTTATATCCAAGATAAATAAACGCTTCTTGAAGGTGTAAAGGCATTGGATAATGAACAGCCGTCGGAATAGCTTGTTCTGAGAGTTTTGCTACCATCGCCGCTCTGTCTTTTGCGCGTATTGAGTATTGAGCGTAGACACTTGTGTTTTCATTTTCAATAAACGGAGTCACAACATCAGTATCAGCGAGTAGTGAAGAATATCTCTGACCGATCTCTTGGCGAAGTTTTACTTCTTTGTCAAAATGACGAAGTTTGACATCTAAAATAGCCGCTTGGAGGGCATCCAAACGGCCGTTAATACCGATATATTTATGTTTATATCTATCATTTTGTCCGTGATTTAAAAGCATTTTCATTTTGCTTGCAAGGGAATCATCATCGGTAAATATCGCTCCGCCATCTCCGTAAGCTCCAAGAGGCTTTGAGGGAAAAAAGCTTGTACAGCCTATAGTTGAAAGAGCGCAAGATTTTTTGCCTTTATATTCAGCGCCAAAGCTCTGGCATGCGTCTTCGATAACGACAAGATTATGTTTTTCTGCGATAGCATTGATGGCATCCATATCCGCACACTGACCATAAAGTGACACCGGAATAATCGCTTTTGTATTTTTAGTGATAAGCGCTTCAATGCGTGAGGGATCAATATTATAAGTTTTTTCGTCAATATCAACAAAGACAGGTTTTGCACCCAAAAATGCGATCACTTCAGCAGTTGCGATGAAAGTAAAAGGAGTTGTAATCACTTCATCACCCGCTTTGATATCTAAAGCCATAAGAGCTAAAAGAAGCGCGTCCGTTCCACTACTACAGCCGATAGCGTGTTTTGAACCTGTAAAAGTCGCAAGGTTTTTTTCCAAACTATCAAGTTTTGGTCCGCCGATGAATCCTGCACTTGCAAATACTTCGCTTACTTCTTTGTCTATCTCCGCTTTATACTCTTGATACTGCGCTTGTAAATCTATAAAATTAATTTTCATTATTTGTCCTCTATGATGGCTGCTACGGTTTTTGAACTTCCGTGGCTTAGGTAATTTCGTAACTCTTTTGAATTGTTTAAAAACTTCTCTCTGTCAAACTTTTGATAAGCTTCAAATAGATTTTGTGCCGTGACATCCTTTTGAATAAATTCAGGATGCAAAGCTTCACCTTTGAACTTATCAAACATGATGTTGCTAAGCCCTATATAGTTTAGTTTCACAAGACGGCTGGCTATAAAATAGTCAAGCGGTTTTGCGATGTAACTAAGAATAAAAGGAACTCCGATGAGTGCGGCTTCTAAAGTAGCTGTTCCGCTACAGATAAAAGCAAAGTCACATTCACGCAAAGTTTGATGTGCGTCGTAAACAATTTTAAATTCTGATAGGGTACCGTAAACTTCATTTAACTCTTCTTTAGTGAACTGTTTTGGAACGATAATATATGCCTCGCAGTCGAGCTTTTCTCGAAGTTCTCTAAAGATGGGCATCAATTTTCTGATCTCACCGCGACGACTTCCGGGCATAAAAGCTATTTTATTTGTATGTGTGACTTCATCTTTAAACTCTTTTATCTCATCTAAAAGAGGATGCCCGACATAAGTGATGGGTGCATTTTTGGAGTAATAACTCTTTTCAAACGGTAAAATCGAAGCCAAATGCGTAATAGTTTTTTCCAAAACTGGAATCCGCTTTTGTTTCCAAGCCCAAGCTTGAGGAAGGATGTAATAGATGATCTCTTTATCGGGATATTTTTTGCGTATTTTTTTGGCAAGAGGGAGATTAAATGCTGAGGAATCCATAAGGAGAATTTTGTCCGCATCTTTAGCTAATTCCAGCATTTCGTCGCTTAGTTTAAAAAAATATCTAAGCTTTTTGATGGCATCGACAAAGCCCATAATCGCCAAAGAAGAAAGGTCAACCAAAGGAGAACCAAGCTCTTTATCAAAAATTCCTATCAACTCGATATCTGAACTAAGTTCTTGTTTAAGGGCTTTTAAGTGGATATTTGAAGAGTGCTCTAAAGCGCTGACAAGAAGTTTCAAAGTTTAAACCTTTTTAGTTTATAATTTTGAAATTATATCTAAAAGGTGTTGTCCAAATGCTAATATCTAACGTAAAAATTTGTGATATTAACGGCGAAAGATTTGCCAATGTAGAGGTAGAAGAGGGCGTTATAACAAAGATTGAGGAGATAAGTGGTTCGGCTGAGAGCTCACTTTGTCTTATCCCATCTTTGATCGATCTTAATGTCAGAGTAAAAGATGATGTTTTAAACTCTAAAAAAATTGAGAAACTCTCTCGCAGTGCGTCAAAAGGCGGCATAAAAGAGCTTGTATTAAATCCTGAATCAACGCCAGCTATCGATGATGAAATCGTTTTGGAATTTGTGCAAAAGAATGCAATTCCAAAAGATGGCGCTGATATTCACTGTGCATTTAACACGATCAAAACATTAGATGCAACTTTAAGCAATATTGCTATTTTGCTGAAAAAAGGTGCAGTTGCTCCATTTATGAGTACGACGACACATAATAATCTCGCTATTAAAATCGCTGAATATGTCAAGATGTACAATGTCACACTTTTTTGTAGAGCTGAGGATAGAAGTCTGAGTAATATGGGAGTTATGACTGAGGGCGCTGTGAGTTCTCATCTGGGACTTGCAGGTATTCCAGCTATCGGAGAACTCTTACATGTAAGCCGTATGATCGAGCTTGCACGTTATTATGGGATCAAAGTTTTGTTTAAATCCATCGCAAATCCACGATCAATCGAGATGATCTCCAAGGCTAAAAAAGAGGGTGTAGATGTGAGATGCGAGGTGAGCATTCATCATTTATTACACTCTGATGAGCTTTGCGAAAACTTTAACACAACAGCAAAAATATATCCGCCGCTTGCAACGAGTGAAGATATGAAATTGATGCAAGAAGCTCTTAAAAACGGTGAGATAGACATACTTACAACTCTGCATCAACCATCTTCTCCTGTAAACAAAGAAGTTGCATTTTTTGATGCATCGTATGGCTGTGAAGCGATAGAAGAAGCGCTCCCTCTTTACTACACAAAACTTGTGAAATCAAATCTTTTAAGTATGAAAGAGTTGATTCGTCTATGTGTTTTTAATCCTGCTAAAGCGATAGGAAAACAAAGAGGAACGATTGCAGTAGGTACAAAGGATTTTGTTATTTTTGATACGCAAAAAGCTTTACATGTAAGTAATAATCAATCTCTTTATAATGGCGAAGAGCTCTTTGGTGTGATACAACATTCTAATGAAATTTAAAGAGTTATTGCACGATGAAAGTTGGAAAAAACTTTTATCTGATGAGCTTAAAAAACCTTACATAAAAGAGCTTGAAGAGTTTTTAGAAGATGAGAGAAAACACTTTCTCATCTATCCTGCACAGGAAAATATCTTCAACGCTTTTAATCTCACTTCCTTTGAAAATCTCAAAGTCGTCATTATCGGTCAAGACCCTTATCATGGAGCTTCTCAGGCTCACGGTCTCGCTTTTAGCGTACTTGATGACATGCCGTTTCCTCCATCGCTTCGCAATATTTTTACGGAATATACAACTGACTTAAATCTTCCGTTTCCAAAAAAAGGGAATTTGAGTGAGTGGGCGAAAGAGGGTGTATTTTTAATTAATGCCGTCTTAACAGTTCGCGCAGGAGAACCAACTTCTCACAAAAATAGAGGTTGGGAAAAGTTTATTCAAAAAGTTATAGAGATTATCAATGAGAAAAAAAAGAATATAGTATTTATTTTATGGGGAGCGGATGCGCACAAAAAAGCCTTGCTTATAGATGAAAAAAAGCATCTCATCCTAAGGGCACCACATCCCTCACCGCTCTCCTCTTACCGCGGATTTTTCGGCTCAAAACCATTTTCAAAAACGAATGACTATCTTACATGTAACCATCTAAAACAGATCGATTGGATTTTACGGAAAAACTAGTAATATATTAGTAATTTTTTGCTACTATACGTAATCAAATTTATTATTTATGGGGATATGATGCTTTTAAACCTCGCAGAGATTTTATATTGAACACATCAGCTAATCTTGTAGAAGTTTTGCAAGAAAATTTTAATGTCGTTAATAATGACTTAAATCAGTATAAATTGATTTTAGATACTAGCGCCATTGTTTCCAAGACGGATCTCCAAGGGGCTATCACTTATGTCAATGATGAGTTTTGTAAAGCCAGCGGATATACAAGAGAAGAGCTCATAGGTAAAAAACATAGTATTGTAAAGCATCCAGATACATCTAAAGATGTATTTAAAAATATGTGGGAGACTATAGAAAGTAAAAATATTTGGTCTTCAACAATCAAGAATCGTAAAAAAAATGGAGACAGCTACTACGTTAAGACGGTTATTATGCCTCTTTTGGACGAATCTGAGAGAATAGTAGAATATATAGCAGCTAGAACTGATGTTACCGAATTGATGCA
>JBBRBK010000091.1:0-6443 GCA_038205935.1 Campylobacterales bacterium | reverse complement strand
CTTTACGAAGATTTTTTACAACTCCACTCCACTGTTTTTCATTTTTTATGCTCTTCCACAACTCTGTAAAAACAGAACTAGGCATATCAGGATGTCTTACAATATTATGTGATTGTCCCATAAGCTCATCATTCATATAACCGCTAATCTCACAAAAAGTTTCATTCGCATAAGTAATAATCCCATTTAGATCTGTCCTTGAAATGATTAATTCATTTTGCGGGACTTCAGACTCTATTAAAAACTCACTCTCATAAAATTCCATAATAACCTCCCTTATTTAATTTGATAAAAATTGATCATCTTATCATCACTTGAGACAAAAAATTCTTTCTCATTAAGAAATAGAATATTCGTAGGAGTCATCTTGTTTTTACCAAACTTTCCTATCACAGCTTTTGTCATTCTGTTAAAAACCGTAATATTGTTGTTTTCATCACTTGAATATCCAACTTCCGCTCCGCTTGGAGATAAGCCTACACTATAGATAAGAAAGTTTGAGAGTTTATAAAATGCCGCGTTTGTATTTAAATCATATACGACAACCCTTCTATCCTCTCCTGCAGTGGCTATAAAATTATTTTTATAATCTACTTGGAAAACATTATCTAAATTTTGTCCACTGAGTTTTTTAATCAAAGTGCCATTTTTTGTTGCAATGATTTTGATTTCGCCACTCTCGTCGCAAAGGGCAACTTTTTGTTTTGATTCATTGAGCGCAAAGCTTGAAAACTTAGAATTTCCTGCTTCTATACGCCAGTTTTCTTTTCTTTTTTTGATATTATAAGAGACAAGTTCATCACCTAAAAGTGCGAGTAGTATTGTATTTTCATCTAAAAACTTAGCTTTTGCAATGGAGAGACATAAAGATGATGGGATGATCAACTCATTTTTACCGTCTTTATTGATATATACTTTTCTATACCCCTGCTCTGCTTGAGACAAGATCAACAAATTATTTCCACTGATATCAATAGAATAAATTTTTGCATCGATTGTATCACCCATAAAATCTTTTATTTTCTCTACATGTAGAGTTTTTATGATCTTATGATTTTTCATATTAAATATATCCACAGTTCCTTGTGTAGTTGCAGCATATAACTTACTATCATGCACAAAAATATCCGTGACATTCCCAGAAGCTTTATAACTTGAACTAGGCATAATGATCGATTCACCAAATAATGAACTCATCATGAAAAATAAGAAGAAAAAGGTTTTCATGCAATAGCCTTTATATCGATTGAAACGGCTGGACATACACTGATGCAAAGTCCACAAGATGTGCATTTAGATGGATCTATGACTGGCATAAACATAGCCGTAAAATTGATCGCATTATCAAAACATGGATCCTTACATGTAAAGCACATTATTCCACTCCAGCTATAGCAAGTATTTTTATTTATAACGACTTGTGCGTTAATCTGACTCTTTGCTTCTAGCGTCAATACACCATATTCACAAGCAGTGGCACAATCATCACAATAAGTACACCCACTTTTTGAAAAATCAAGATAGGGTGTCTTATCAGGCGCAATTTTAATAATCTCCTCTGTACAAGCAGTGACACACGTTCCCACGCACTTCTCGCACTCACTATAAAAAAGAGATTCATCAACATTATAAGGCGGTCTGATAATACTCTCTTGCTTCTCTTTTTTTGTACCTTTTAAAGTAGAAGCAAGAGAGCCAAAAAGCTCTCTTCTATTCATTTTAATTAATGCCCTTGTAACGGTTTGCCCGCAAGTGAATTATCATTTTCAATATCTTTTTGTGTCACGCCAGAATCTTTGCCCACGGTATCAAGATGATCTCTCATAACATCACTCCAGTGAGATTTTGATGCTCCATCCGGACTTAAATATTCTGCTTTAAATTTACTTTCTGTTACAAGTTTTGCATCAGATTGAGGTGCGTGACATTGTGAACAGTTATATCTTCCTTGGTAAAGATCAGTCATCTTTTTAATACTGACTTCATTTTTCATATTATCAACAGCTTTTTCAAATGTCCCATTAACAATTTTGTCGTGTGGTCTCATATCCATAAAGTGTGACGGTGGAATTGGAGTAGCACCCACGGATGGCGCAACATCTGGCATATGACAACTTAAACATTGGTTGTTATTTTTTTCAATAGGTAACATTCCCTCAGTATCATGAGGTATCATAGGTGGAGCATCTTGAAATGCTCTTGGTATCTTTTGACTCGTACCCGCAGCCGCGTCACCATATTTTGGTGCTGGCAGGGATGTATTATCCTCTGTATATATACTGCTATCTCTATAACCAAGCGATTCTTCAGAAATAGTTGGTGCTATCACCGTTTCATTAGACGGCTTTGTACTCGAATTGCTACATCCAACCATCAATAATACTGTAGCGGCTAAACTGATAGTCATCTTACTTATTGTTTTCATTTCACTCTCCTATTATTTTTTTATTAATGACTTAATAGAAAATCCTAATGCATCATCATCACATACTTCTATACATCTTGCACAGTTCGTGCACTCTCCTGATAAAACAGGCAAACTCTCTTTTCCTACCATGTAAAGTACTTGACTTTCAGGACAAACAACTTTACATTTCATACACGCGGTACAATTAGCTTCATTATGATGTACTCTAATAAAACTAAATTTACCGATCAACGAATAAAATCCCCCAAGCGGACATACATGTCCACACCATCCATTTTTTAAAACTAAAAGGTCGAAAAGAAATATGACAACCACTGCAGCCCAACCAAATCCAAGACCAAAGACTAAGCCTCTGACAACCATTGATATTGGCGAAATAAATTCAAAAGCTGCTAGTCCCATAATTGCCGAAACAACTAAACTCAAAATCAATACCCAATATCGAATATTTCTTGAAGCTGGTTGCTTTGTACCTTTTATATTATCAATTTTTAAAACTCTTCTCGCATAACTTGCAGCATCTGTTACCATATTTATTGGACATACCCAGCTACAAAACGCTCTTCCACCTATTAACATATAAAAAAGCGTTGCTATTGCTGCGCCCAAAAGCAGATCAGCCGATAACACAGCTCCTGCAGCCAACATTTGTAATGCGGCATAAGGGTCACTCATAGGAATCATATTGAAAATTTTAGATGAACTTAAATTACCTCTTAAAACTTTCCATCCCCACGCATTACCACCAAAATAAAGAACTAAAAGTCCAATTTGTACAACTCTTCTTAAAATCAGGTATCTATAATTTTTCCATAGCATTAGTATAAATCCTTCATCCCACTATTTAAAGAGTCGACTGCGCTTTTCTTACTTATTTCCGTAGTACTTTTAATCTCTTTCGCGTTTTCTAATCTTTTCTCATCTTTTTTATCCCAACCTTTGATATAGTAATCTCCGGCTTTACCCATGGCTACTTCTCGAGGAAGGATATGAATAGACGCTTTTTGTGTTACACAGGCATGTTCACAAAGACCACAACCTGTACATGCTCCACTATGTACAATCGGTACCATAAAAGCGTGTTTTCCAGTTCTTTCATTTTTACTATATTCAATTGTAATCGCTTCTCCCATAATCGGGCAAGCTCTGTAACATGCATCACATTGAATACCCCAAAAAGCGATACAACTCTCATGATCGACGACGGCGAGCCCCATTTGAGCTGATTTTATATTTAAATGCCCGTCTGTCGATACACTTTTCTTATTCAGAGCTCCGCTTGGGCAAACAGGAACACAAGGAATATCAGGACACATGTAACAAGGGACATCTCTTGGAAGAAAAAATGGAGTTCCAAGAGGCCTATGATCACCAGGACGAGCTAACATCAAAGTATCATATGGACAAGCTTCAACACAAAGTCCACACTTAATACATGTACGAAGAAAATCGTTCTCTTTTAAAGCTCCTGGAGGGCGCAAAAGCAACTGCGATGCTTTTGCTTCATCTATAAATGCACTCCATACGAACCCGCCCAGCGCTGCAATTCCTACACCGCGAGCCATATCAAAGATAAATTTTCTTCTATCACTTCCCTGTTCTTTTTCCATTTTAGGATTTCCCTTACTACTTTTTTACGCTTTGTAAATTTTTACGGCACATTTTTTATGATCTACTTGTTTTGACATTGGACATGCTTGATCGAGTGTAACTTTATTGATAAAGACACGCTCATCAAACCATGGAACAAATACCAATCCACGGCTAGGTCTATTTCTACCACGAGTTTCAACGCGAGCTTTTACTTTACCGCGACGAGATTCTATCCAGCATAAACCACCTTGTGTCAAACCTTTATCTTTCGCATCTTTTGGATGCATATAACAGAGTGCTTCTGGAACCGCACGATACAATTCAGGTACACGCATAGTCATAGTTCCTGAATGCCAGTGTTCAAGAACACGACCCGTACATAACCAAGTATCATACTCAGCATCTGGCATTTCCGGTGGATCCATATATGGACGTGCAAATATTTTAGCTTTGTTTGTCAGAGCTTTTTTAGTTTTATCTTTAATACCACTTAGATCACCATAAGGAAGTTCTTTGGCAATTTTTCCATAGAATGCAAATTCATCATTGGTTCCTTTTGCTGCTTTAGCCGCATACGGATCATATTTAACATTAAATCTCCATGGAGTTTCTTTTCCATCAACAACAGGCCATTTAAGTCCACGAACTTTATGATATACATCAAAAGGTGCCAAGTCATGTCCGTGACCACGGCCAAATGAAGCATATTCTTCAAAGAGATATTTTTGGATAAAGAATCCATATCCGCCAAATACTTTTCCATCACTTCCAACAACATTTCTCTTATCTCCATATCCTTCTGAGTTATCATAACCTTTTTGGATAGGATCTTTTTGATCAAGTTTGTATGATTTTGCAATTTTATTCGCAAAAAGAATCTCATACATAGTTGTATTTTCGTTATAACCCATAGCTTTTGCTTTTGCAATAACATCAGGTAAAGCAGTTTTTCTAGGACCCGATGGTGCCCAAGCTCCCCATAAATCTTTAACAGTAAATCTTTTTGAGAGTTCAACCCACTGCCAAGTATCACTCATAGCATCACCAACTGGAAGTACTTGTTGTCTCCAATGCTGAGTACGGCGTTCTGCATTGCCATATGCACCCCATTTTTCATAGATCATCGCAGCAGGAAGGATAAGATCTGAAACTTTTGCAGATATACCAGGATAGCCATCAGATGTCACGATAAAGTTATCCATTTCACGAGCTGCTTTTATCCAATGCGTTGCACTTGCTGTATCTTGATAAGGATTACAAACATTTACCCATGCAAATTTAATCAGTCCATCTTCAATATCTCTATGAATTTTCATGATATCTTGTACGCCGACACCATTTAATGTATCTTCAGGAATCATCCATTTTTTCTCTGCGATTTTTCTATGTGCAGGATTTGCAACCATTAAGTCAGCAGGAAGTCTGTGTGTAAATACTCCAACTTCGCG
Source organism: Campylobacterales bacterium (assembly GCA_038205935.1). Lineage (GTDB taxonomy): Bacteria > Campylobacterota > Campylobacteria > Campylobacterales > Sulfurimonadaceae > Hydrocurvibacter. The sequence goes on along the minus strand of JBBRBK010000091.1, from coordinate 974 downwards.
AGCTGTACCACATGCTGAAGGCTGTCCAGTAAGAGAGAAAGCTCCAGAACCTGGTTTTGCTTGTTTATTTAATAAAAAGTGAACATTGTATGCGAGAGTATTATCCCAGCTACCACGAGTATGTTGATTCATACCCATTGTCCAAAAAGATACAACTTTTCTATCTTTTTCTATATAAAGATTTGCTAGAGCCTGAAGTTTTTTCTTGAACGCATCTATGCTCTCATCAGGATTTCCTTTTGCAATTTTCGCTACATAATCTAGTGTATATGGCGCAAGTGATCTTTTATATTCATCAAAAGAGATTTCCCAGTGATCAAGAGTACCCGCTGTATTATGCATAGTATCGCCAGCTTTATAGCCATATGGTTCTAATGCAGGTCCCTCTGTAGTTGAAACTTTCTTATTCATCTCTTTATTAATAGCTATCATCTCTTTAGCACTATATTTACCAGCACTGCCATCAGGGCGTACAGGAGTTATTGATTTTTCTCCAGCACGTCTGAGTCCGTATCCAATATTCACAGGACCTGTTGCAAAAATAATATGCTTTTTAACAAAATCCCAATCTATAGCTTCTGGATGATTATATACAATCTCTCTTGCAACATAGTTCCAAAGAGCAAGATCAGTATTTGGAGTAAAAATGATCTCAATATCTGCTAAATCTGATGTTCTATGTGTATAAGTTTGAATAGAAACTATTTTTACTCTATCTGGGTGTGTAAGTTTTCTATCAGTTACACGAGACCAAAGGATCGGGTGCATTTCGGCCATATTTGAACCCCATGTCACAACAGTATCTGTAAGTTCGATATCATCATAACATCCACTTGGCTCATCTATACCAAATGTTTGATAAAAACCAACAACCGCAGATGCCATACAGTGACGAGCATTTGGATCAATCGCATTAGAACGAAAACCTGCTTTCATCATTTTTTGAGCAGCGTAACCTTCCATAATAGTATGTT
>JBBRBK010000090.1:0-6448 GCA_038205935.1 Campylobacterales bacterium | reverse complement strand
TATTACGGGTCTCTATATTGGTCATCCTTACTATCAGACATTTATTGCTGATGGTGCGGTTGATAAGTATGTGATGGCTTGGAACCGTTGGGGACATTTTATTGTCGCTATCATCTTTGATGTTACATCGATTGTTATTGCCTATCTTTTCTTTTTCAGCCGTTTTGAAAAAGCATATAAAAAAGTGATTCCTACAAGGAAAAATATTGCCGAGTTTATTGAAGTTGTTATCAATCTTGCAACATTAAATAAACGTAAAAAGTTTGATTCTACCCATAGTGATAGTTTTAACTCGGTTTATTTTCTAATATTTCACTTGCTTTTAGCATGGATGCTTCTCACAGGACTGCAACTCTATGTTTCAGGACTTGAATCAGGACTTAGTTCTATTGGGTCATGGTGGCCTTGGATGTTGCATTTTGCTACTGATTGGACACGTGTGGTTTGTGGTGGAACAATCATGGATGTTAGAATAGTGCATCACTATACAATGTGGTATATCATCACTTGGGTTATATTTCATATTTATTACCAAGTGTGGAGAACTATTTTTTGGAAAGAGGCTGACATCGCTATTGTTTTTGGTGGAAGTAAGTTCGTTAAAGAGAAATAAAATTTTATAGCCGCAATCAGACACTTCAGTGTTTGATTGTATAAAAAAGGATACCCATGGCATTCGTGCTTGAACTTCACACAATCTCTTCTCAAGTCTATATAAAAAATTACATTGTCAGTATCATTAGAGAATTTGGTATCAAAGCAGTTGCTGCAAATAAAAAAGGCAGACTTATTTTCGCATTTGACTCTGAAAATTCGGAGCTTCAGGCTTGTTTAGAGTCCATTGCAGCGAGACTTCCCGCGTCATGTTTTTTAACTTCAAGTGATCATTACACAGCCGAAGGCGAGCCTCATGATCTGCCTACATGTACAGATAATTATCCTTTAGGTCTTGGACTTTGTCCATCTTGTCAAAAAGAGATGTTTGATCCCTCTTCGAGAAGATACTATTATCCATTTACTTCATGTGCACACTGCGGAGGAAAATATAGTTTTTTAAATACCCTCCCTTATGAGCGTAAAAACACTTCATTTCGTTTTATTCAGCCATGTAGTGATTGTGAAAGTGAGACTAGTAACGTAGGCATAAGAGAATCTCACCACATTAATAGTTGTCATAAATGTGGAACAGCGGTAAGACTCATGAATAAAAATAGTGAGCGATATGCAAATGATGCGGGTAGTTTTCGAACGATGTTCGAAGTGAGTGCAAAAGCATTAAAAGACAACAAAAGAGTACTCATCAAGACTACTTTTGGATACAGAGTTTTTTATAAAACAAGCGCGACCAATAATAACTCCGTGCTTATGGTGATAAACGCGAAGAAGATCACAGATTATCTCTCTTTGATAGAACAAGAGTTTAATGCACTCCTTAGCATTGAGCGTCCTATCTTACATGTAGCCATAAAAGATGAGGAACTCAAACGTGAAGTAGGCAATACCACGGATGTAAAATACCCTGATGAAGGGTTTAGTATTTTACTCGCCAAAGAGTTGCAAACACTCGGAATTGATTATATCTCTTATGAAGATGTAGATAAAGATACAAGTGCGGATATCTTGATGGATTATGATCTTGAGGTAACACACCAAGAGGATATGAGACTTTTTATTAACAAAGATATCCAGTTTATTGCTTCAGGAGAGAGAGTGAGTTTTCCCTCTTCACTCTCACCCGCAACTGAGACTCTGAGCGTCGCACATGGTCTTATAGGCACAAAAGTGGATGAGGAGATGCTTTTTGATAAGATGGAACATTTCAACTCTACAAAAGCCACAAAAGTAATGGTTTTAGAAGGTCATGACGCTGAGCAATGGCATTCAAATCAGTTGCTTATGCATCAAGACACGGCTTCATTTATGTCAGTCGTGGCCGAGCACCAGCTTTTTGGAAGCGGTTGTGTCGGAGTTTATTTTGATGAAGAAGCTTCATTTTTATATTATGATGGGAAGCAAGTTATAAAAATAGTGCCGCAGAAAGACTTTAACGCAGCGGATCTTTTGGAAAAAATGAGAACGCTTAGAGAAGGCTCAGATCGTCTTATTACCAATCTTCAAACGAAGATGCCTCTTGTGTATGAAAAACTTGAAGCTTTAGAGAAAAAAGGAGAGGTCGATCTTTTTGTGGCTACTGCCATTGTTCTTGGAATTGAAGATGAAACGATGCGCGGAGTGACAAAAGAAGCCTTGAAGTTTGTCGGCAAAGGCGGTATTCAGATAGATACGCATGTCCAAGACAACAGGTTTGACCATATTGCATTTTTATCAAGCATTGTCAGTTATCAACTTGGCGGAGTTGAAAGCGTGATGTTGAGTTATTCTATATTTGAGTCGCTGGGCGATTATTTTAGTGAACTTATTAAAGAGATACAGGGAAAAACAAAGGCAAAACATATCATCCTTTGTGGCACTCATTTTGCCAATCAGTCACTCTTTAGCAGAATGCAAAGAAACCTAAAACTAACCCCGCCACTTTTAAATATGAACTATCCAATAGGCAAGGAGAACGCTGTTGTCGGCGGAGTTTATCTCTAAAAGAGTAGAGGTCAGAGTCAAGGGGATTGTTCAAGGGGTCGGATTTCGTCCTTTTGTATATCAGAAAGCTCATCAACAGCATCTCTCTGGATTCATATTAAATGATTCTAATGGAGTAAGTATTGAGCTTGAGGGTGAAAGTGCGGCGATAGAAAGATTTCTTTATGCATTAGAGACAAATCCGCCGCCGCTTAGCCGCATTGACTCTTTACATGTAGAAGAGTTGCCGACAACTGGCTCTTTGGGATTTACTATTTTAGAGTCTCAAAAAAACTCATCAGCTTTTACAATGCTTTCTCCTGATATCTCTTTATGTGAAAAATGCAAAATGGAGATGCAAGATCCGAGTAATCGCAGATACGCATATCCGTTTATAAACTGCACCGACTGTGGACCAAGATATACCATCATCAAATCACTTCCTTATGACAGAAAAAATACCTCAATGGCAAAATTTACGATGTGTAAAGAGTGTCAAGCCGAGTATGAAGATCCCTCAAACAGACGCTACCATGCAGAACCTATCAGCTGCCATAACTGTGGCCCAACGCTCACTCTTTTAGATTGTGATGGTAAAGAAATAGCAACTTCCTCTGAAGCCATAACGCTTACATGTAAGCTGATTAAAGAGGCGAAAATAATAGCTATCAAGGGAGTAGGTGGTTTTCATATTGTGTGTGACGCTTTAAACGATGTCGCCGTATCTACACTTCGAGAGAAAAAAAAGCGTAAGAGCAAGCCTTTGGCTGTAATGTTTGAAAATATCCAAACAATAGAAAAAGAAACTCTTATTAATGAAAAAGAGAAAGCGCTTATCCTAAGTCATGAACGTCCAATCGTCATAGTAGAAAAAAAATCTCAAACAACACTTTCAAAATTTGTAGCTCCAAATATCGATAGACTCGGTGTTTTTTTGCCTTATACTCCCTTACATGTAAGGCTTTTAAAAGAGCTTCAAACTCCCATCGTTGCGACAAGTGCAAACCTGAGTGATGAGCCGATTATCATAGATGAAAAAGAACTCTTTTTAAAACTCGGGCTTGTAGTGGATGCCGTACTCACTTACGACAGAGAGATCGTAAATGGTTGTGATGACAGTGTTGTGATGCAAAGCGGAAAAGAGAGCATTGTTATGCGTCTTTCACGAGGTTATGCGCCAAAGAGTATGTTACTATCGCAAAAGTGTGCTAAAAAAATATTGGCAGTGGGTGCCAATCAAAAAAATACTTTAGCCTTGGCATTTGATGAAAATATCATTCTTTCTCCCCATATCGGCGACTTAAACTCTTTGGAAGCATTTGAATATTTTACAAGAACACTGCAAACTTTTAAACAGTTTTATGAGTTTGAACCAGATATCATCGTATGCGATAAACATCCTCAGTATGAGACAACCAAATGGGCAAAACAGATGGTCAAAGAAAATCCAAACATCCAGCTTTTAGAGGTACAGCATCACTATGCTCACGCACTTGCGTGTATGGCTGAGTATAATTTGGATGAAAAAGTATTGGCATTTTGTTTTGATGGAACAGGTTATGGAGACGACCATACGCTTTGGGGCGGAGAAGTGCTTTTGGCAGATTGTAAAGAGTTTGAGCGAGCGCACCATATTAAGCCATTTCGTCTGCTTGGAGGAGAGAAAGCGGTCAAAGAACCAAGACGCGTGGCACTCTCGCTGTTGTTTGATATCTTTTCACTTGAAGAGATTTTGACACAAGAAAATGAAACGGTCAAAAGCTTCACAGAAGAAGAGATAAAAGCTTTACATGTAATGTGGAAAAAGGGATTAAACTCACCTTTGACAAGCTCAGTGGGAAGAATTTTTGACGCTGTGGCTTCACTTTGTGGGATATCTCAAATAGTGGGATACGAGGGAGAAAGCGGTCTGCTTGTAGAATCTTTTGCAACAAAAATCGAGAGTGAAAAAGGGTTTAGCTATTCTCTTGAAAATGGCGAGATTGATATCAGTTCGATGATACAAGAGCTCTTACACCCTCAGGGCACTGCGCATGTAAGGCAAAAAGAGGTAGTTTGTTCAAGATTTATCATCACTCTTGCAAATATCATCTTGGAGATAGCGCAAAAATATCCTTTACTGCCTATCGTTCTCAGCGGCGGTGTTTTTCAAAATAAAAGCCTTGTTACTCTTCTCACCAAAGAGTTCCAACAAAGAAAATTGCGCTACTATATACAAAAAGCAACACCTGTCAATGATGGCTCTATCGCTCTTGGACAGATTTACTATGCATTAAAAAATGGAGAGAAATATGAATAAAAAATTAGCCCTTATAGGTTCTGGAAATGCGTTTTTTAAAGATGAGGGCGTTGGTCTTTATGCGGTAAAGTATTTAAAAGAAAATTATAATTTTAGCCCTGAAATAGAGTTTGTAGATGGTGGCACACTAGGATTTTTTCTGATGCCTCTACTCCAAGAATTTCTTGAGGTTATCATCGTAAATACCGCTTCAGATGATGAAATAAAAGCTGGAACTATCACAATTAAAAGCTGTAATGAGTTTTTAGATGGAACACTTATCAAAAAAACAGCAAATGAGGTAGAGATAGCCGAAATGCTTCAGATATGTTCGATGGCAAATCATATGGCAAATACGACACTTATCTCTATTGCGCCTGAGGATATCATTTCTGTGGAAGTAGGGCTAAGTGACATTTTACGCTCAGTTTGGAGCGAATATATTGAAACTATTATAGACGTTTTAAAAGAGTCTGGAGTTGAAGTAACAAAAAACAAAGAGAATTTCTCATTGGAAGATATTTTACATACCTTTGCAAATCCGAGTATCGAGCATAATAGAGGTTTTTAAGCCTCTTAGTGTTAAAAATTGATTTTCGGATTTTTAAAAAGTTCGATAATTGTTTCTAGATCAAAAATATTCTCTTGTTTTTTGACTACAATATTTTCTTTTTCCAATATTTTGATAATTGTGTCAATATAAGTGGAAAAAATATTTTTCATCTCTTGTGTGAGACCGATGCCAACTTCTACCGTTTTTGGAACTATACCTACAATACTTGATTTTGGCAGAGGTTTGTTCATCAGTTCAAGCATATCAAGACATTGTATCACGCCTACTTCATGCGCACCGCCTGTATTTATCCCATATCCACTGAGTTCATGTGAGGGAATATGATAAATACTTCCCACCTCATCATCAAGATTGATAGCATCTAAGATGAGAATATGTTCGTTTTCCATAAAGAGATTGAGTAAATTAATTCCTTCAACTCCGCCATTAATGATCTCGATAGTAGGCTCGAAATGATAATTGTTTTCCAAATAAGATGTTGCATATACCGCAATACCGTCATCTTTTTCTAAAATATTCCCAACACCCAACACTACAATTTTTGTTTTATTCATTTTTATTTTCCTTACAAACTTACTCAAATGAGGAGTTTTGTGTATTAATTTTAGTTATATTGATGAAAATGTAAAATATTAATCTATATTTTACAGAAATATACTATAATTTTCCAAAATGAATGAATATTCAGTTTACTTGGGAGTCTGTTATGGAAATAGCTTATGTTTTGATATTTTGGTATGGCATACTACATGCTTTTGGCCCGGACCATTTAACTGCAATAGCAGACTTTTCTATTGGCAAGTCGATGAAAAAGACATTTATCATCACAGTCATGTTTGCATTTGGACATGGATTGATGCTTTTTATCTTCGCAAAACTTTTGCAGGAATACTCACTGCCGAGTTCAATTACGGAGTATGGCGATATGATATCTTCAACAGTTATCATTGGGATGGGCATCTATCTTTTGTATATGGTTGCGGCAGATAAGATACATGTAAGCAAACACCACCATAAAGGTG
>JBBRBK010000089.1:0-6541 GCA_038205935.1 Campylobacterales bacterium | reverse complement strand
GTTCCAAATCGTGGAAGCTGTGCGAATGATTGTCGTTTTCCTTATGAACTTTACGCCGCAAATCCTGAAACGGGAACACTCTTTAGACTTGAAGAAGATCCAGGGATCGGGACTTATATCATGAACTCAAAAGATTTGAATCTCGCTTCACATATCAAAGAGATTTTAGATTCTGGCTGTGTCGATTCACTTAAAATCGAAGGTCGTACGAAAACTTCTTATTATGCAGCGACTACAGCGCGTGCTTATAGAATGGCTATTGAGGATTATTACGCAGGTAGTTACGATGCTAGTAAATACCAGTATGAACTCGAATCTCTTCAAAATCGTGGGTATACAGATGCTTATCTTGTAAGCCGTCCTTTTGAAAAACATGATGGACAGAGTTTGGATTTTACTATGCAACTCGGTACGCATCAAGTAAACGCAATGGCGACGGAAGAAGGAACACACTTTTTGTGTAAGTACAAAACTTTGCCAAATGAAGAGCTTGAAATCGTCGCTCCACTCGATGCGGATATAAAAGAAGTAGACAACGAAATAGGTACAATTTACCAAAGAGATGGAAAATGGTATATGAGTTTAAAAAAACTTGTCGCCCAAAATAAAAAAGTTTGGGATGAAGTCCACAGCGGAAATGTCAATCCAATTGAGCTTCCTATAAAAATGCCGGCATATACATTTTTTAGAATACCAGCAACCGAAGAGATGGGCACAAATCCAAAAATTTAACTTTAACATAAAAGGAAAAACAGTATGAAATTTGTTTCAATAATAATCGGTAGTAAGAGTGATTTTGAGGTCATGAAGTCGTGTGCAGAGACATTTGAAGCGTTTGGTGTAAGTTATGAACTTATTATTTCATCAGCGCACCGTTCTCCTGAACGTACAGCGGAATATGTTGCAAATGCAGAAAAAAAAGGCGCGCAAGTATTTATTGCAGCGGCTGGTATGGCAGCACATTTAGCGGGTGTTTTAGCTTCTAAAACTGTTAAACCTATTATCGGTGTACCGATGAGTGGATCAGCATTAAGCGGAATCGACGCACTTTTATCGACTGTTCAGATGCCAGCTGGAATGCCAGTTGCTACAGTAGCGATAGGTAAAGCCGGTGCTATCAACTCTGCGTACTTAGCGATGCAGATTTTGGCTCTTGAAAATGAAGATCTTCGAGTCAAACTTAAAGAAGACCGTATAGCAAAAGCGAAAAGTGTTGAGATGGATTCTATGGAGATAGAAACAATACTCTAAGGAGTAAAAGGAGTAAAAGGATTGTTATGAATTTAAACTGGATGAATATTGAAGAGTATGCTGATCTTACTGGGCTAGAACTCTCAGCTATTGAGGATCTGATAGAAAGAGATAAATTGACAAGTATGGTCGAAGCCGGGATAACTTATATTGACCCGTCCAAAGGTACAAGTTCGATAGTCCCTGCACATCTTCAAAATATCTCCAAATCAGCTCATCAAGATATGATTGTTCCCGCACAATTCGTCGAAAAGACTATCGGTACGATCATCAATCTTCATGAAAAAGTCCTTGATGCCAAAGATGAGACCATCGTTTCTATAAAAAATGAAAATCTCTTTTTAAAAGAGGCTCTTGCATCTTTGCAAGAGTTATATGAAGAGGACAGAAAAACCATAGCAACACTCACAACTCAGCTGAAGCTTTCAGGGCAAGAAGTAGAGTTTATGAGACGAAAATATAAATTAATGTGGGGGAAAGTAGTCGATAACTACTCGACAGCTGACAAAGAATGAAAATAGATGAAGCCTGTATAGGCTGTATAATAAACCAAAGTTCCAAAGTTGCCTCTGCCATCAAAGCAGATGAGGCTTTGCGGGAAAAACTTATATCTGCTGTAACACAAAGTTCTAAAGATTTTTCTTTTTCTCTCACTCCTCCTGAAGTTGCAGTAGACGTTTATGAGATGATGTCCCTTATCGCAGATAAAGAAGATCTTTATGAAGAGATCAAAAACTATTCTACACAAAACGCTCTCTCTTATATTCCATTTTTAGAGTACAAAATCTCCAAATCGCCAGACAAACTTTTAACAGCTACAAAAGTAGCCATCGCTGGAAATGTTATTGATCTCGCCGCTGAAGTGGAGTTTGATCTTGCAGATGAGATTGAAAAGATCTTCGAAACAGATTTCGGACATGATGATTTTGAAAGATTAAAAGAGATGTTAGCAGATGCAAAAACACTTCTTGTTATTGGTGACAATGCAGGAGAGCATATCTTTGATTATCTCTTTATCCAAACTTTGCAACAACTCTATCCTCTTTTATATATCTCTTATATGGTTCGTGGCAATCCCATCATCAATGATGTGACGATGAAAGAAGCCAAAGAAGCAGGATTTGATAAGCTTTGTAATCTTGTGGATAGTGGCGTAAACACTCCGGGCTTTATGTATAACCGTGCAAACGAAGAGTCTCAGCAACTTTTTGATGAAGCAGATGTCGTCATTACAAAAGGGATGGGAAACTACGAATGTCTCTCACCTTCTCCTAGAAAAAATCTCTGCTATCTTTTAAAAGTAAAATGTAGCGTTGTAGCAAGTTCATTGCAAAGAAATATCGGCGATATCGTTTGTAAGACAGTTTAAGAGTTTTTTCAAGCGTTATCTTTAGGTTCTAAATTCTTACATGTAAAGCTAGTTGCGTTTGGTATAAGCCTTTTTGGTTATAATTTCGTAATTTATTACCGAGGCAGATATGATTACTTTTAGCGAGATGTTACTAAAACTACAAGAATTTTGGATGAAACAGGGTTGTAATATCGTCCAACCTTACGATATCCCTGCAGGTGCTGGAACATTTCACCCAGCTACTTTTTTACGCTCACTTGATTCTACTCCTTGGTCTGTTGCGTATGTTGCACCCTCACGCCGTCCTACCGATGGACGTTATGGCGAAAATCCAAACCGTCTTGGAAGCTATTATCAGTTTCAAGCACTTATCAAACCAAGTCCGAAAAATATTCAAGAGCTTTACCTTAAAAGTTTAGAGTTTTTGGGACTGAACTTAGCAGATCATGACATCCGTTTTGTTGAAGACAACTGGGAATCTCCAACACTTGGCGCTTGGGGTCTTGGCTGGGAAGTTTGGCTTAATGGCATGGAAGTTACTCAGTTTACTTATTTTCAACAAGTCGGCGGTATCGCTTGTGATCCTGTTGCTGTTGAGATCACTTACGGAACTGAGCGTTTGGCAATGTACCTTCAAGGCGTTGATACGGTGTTTGACATCGTTTGGGGCGAGAATGAACATGGTAAAACTTTATATCGCGACATTCATAAAGAGAGCGAGATAGAGTTTAGCAAATACAACTTTGAAGTCGCAGACACAGCGATGCTTTTTGCAGAGTTTGAATCCAAATCCGCGGAGTGTAAACGCGCTCTTGATGCTGGACTTCCACTTCCTGCGTATGATCTTTGTATGTCGGCTTCTCATACGTTCAATACTCTTGATGCAAGAAAAGCTATCTCTCAGGCTGAGCGTCAAAACTACATCTTAAAAATTCGCGAACTCTCGCGCGGATGTGCCGGGCTTTACAAAGAGCAAGAGCAAGAACGCGTGGCAAGAGTGAGGGCGTAACGCTCCTCTTTTTATGACACAAGCCCAAAACTCACTTCTCAAATGGTACGAAAAACATGGACGCCATGAGCTTCCATGGCGCAATACCGATGATATGTATCATATCTACGTCAGTGAGATAATGTTGCAGCAAACTCAGGTCAAGCGCGTGATGGAAGAGTATTATCCGCAGTTTTTGGCAAAATTTCCCACTTTAAAATCCCTCGCAAATGCAAAAGAGGAAGAAGTTCTTGCCGCTTGGAGCGGGCTTGGATACTATTCTCGTGCTAGAAATCTTCACGCCACGGCAAAACTTTGTCCAGATCATTTACCTCGCACTCTTGAAGAGCTTATAAAACTTCCAGGCATCGGACGTTACACCGCAAGTGCCATTTGCAGTTTTGCGCTTCATCAAAAAGTTGGCGTAGTAGATACGAACATTGCTCGTGTTATCAAACGCTTTTTTGCACACTACAAACAGAGTGATGAGACGATTTGGCAAAGTGCCGAAGCGTTTGTAAATTCAAAGTATCCGACTTTGCATAATCAAGCGTTGATGGATTTGGGTTCGCTCATCTGTCTCCCGACAAATCCGAAGTGTGAAGAGTGTCCATTAACCCTTATACCCAAAGGGCACTTCGCATGTAAGGCGAAAGATACACCGGAGTTTTACACACAAAAGCAAAAAAAGGTTTATGAAGAGATGGAACTCTACTATGGTATCGTGACTCAAGATAGTAAAATCGCTTTGAAACTTTCTCGTGGCCCGATGTATAAAGGGATGTTAGAGTTACCAACTGTCGAGCCGATAGAGGAAGATTTTATAGCAGAGTTTAAACATTCTTATACTAAATACAGACTCACTGTCAAACTTTATAAACTCGAAGAAGTAGTCCAAGATGCTCTTTTGTTTGAGATAAATTCACTTGAAAATGCGCATATCTCTTCGCTTACAAAAAAAGCTCTCAACCAAATAAAGGGATTTCAAAGATGACACTTATCGGACAGATTGACAATATCCTTTTTGAAGATGACGGCTTCTTTATTGCGCGTTTAAAAAGCGGCGATAAGGTAAGTGGAACTTACTATGAAAGTGATGTCGCGCACCTTAAAGATGCGGCTATTACCTTAAAAGGCGAGTGGGAAGAACATAAAAAATATGGCAAAACTTTCAAGTTTGAATCACTTCGCGTCAATCAAAACGAACTCTTTTTCTTTCTAAACCGTATCGTCAAAGGGTTTACAAAAAAACTCTCTGCCGAACTTATTGAGAAGTTTGGGGATGAGGGACTTGTCAATATTCTTGATAATGATATCGAGCGACTATTGGAGTTTAGCGGTATTAAAGAGAAGCGACTTAAAAAGATCCAAGACTCTTGGAAAAAGTTTCGTTCTATGCGCTCTCTAGGTGAATTTTTAAGTCCTTATGATGTCAGTCCAACACTTTTGACGACCATCGCAACGGCGATGAAAGATGTACAAGAACCTTCAAAACGTATCAAAGACAATCCTTATGTTTTGACAAATATCAGCGGTATAGGTTTTAAACGTGCCGATGAACTCGCCCTCAAAATGGGTATAGAAAAAGAGGCAGACAATCGAATAAGTGCAGCGATGGATTATGCGCTTTTAAATTATTGTGAGCAACAGGGCAATAGCTGTGTAGAGAAAAAAGTGCTTTTTGCTTTGCTTGATGAGCTTTTGGAATTTTATAATAAAGATCAATTGTATGAAGCGGCTCTTATTGAGAGAGTCAGTGAACAAAGCATCGTCATTATGAAAAATGAACGAGTTTCTCCAGCAAGACTTTATGACGCAGAGAAGTTTTTGTATGATGATTTTATCTCGCGCGCGAGGGCAGATTTTGGTGTTATAAAAACAGATCTAGATGATTTTTTGACAAAGAGCGATCTCAAACTTGGCGAACAACAGCGTGAAGCCGTAGAGATTATCAACAAAGGTGCTGGCATACTTTTCTTAGTGGGTTACGCTGGAACAGGAAAAAGTACCACTTCAAGAACGATCTTAAATCTCTTAAATGTAAAACACTCTGAGATCATGACCTGCGCCCTCAGTGGCATCGCATCACAGCGTATCGCCGATACTACGGGCTATCCGAGTTCTACGATTCAGTCGCTTTTGGTCAGATACGAAGATAGAGATGAGTTTCCTTTTTCAGTCTTACTCATAGATGAAGCGTCGATGATAAACTCTTCACTTTTTGCACGACTGATTTCGAAAGTAAAAAAAGAGTGTGTGCTTATCATCGTCGGTGATGACGCACAGCTTCCGCCCATCGGGGCTGGAAATGTTTTGAGTGATTGTCTTACTTTGGAAATTGCCCCTATAGTGAAACTCACTCGCATCTACCGTCAAAGTGAAGATCAGGCGATCACGCTCATAGCCAACGATATTCGCCAAGCCATAGTGCCGCAATATCATCAAAAATATGATGACTTTCTTTTTCTTGATGTCTCGATTCCTAACTATTATGCTGCGAAAAGTTCTTTGTCTCAGAGTGAATTCTCAAACCTAAGAGAAGAAAACGCTGGCGATATCTTGGCGACGATGATGCATGAAGTGGTGAAAGTGATAGATAAAGCGAGGTTACGACTTAAAAACAAAGAGATTGCCGCATATCTGAACTATTTTCAGGTCATTACGCCGATGAAAGGCGGAACGCTTGGGACTGACAATCTCAACAAAGTCTTGCAAGAGTATTTCAATCCAAATGCAAAGAAATTTGTTAAAAAAGGCGGCAAAGAGTTTCGCTTGATGGATAAAGTCGTACACACTAAAAATGAAAATATGACATCGTGGAGTGCTGAGGGATTTAAAGAGCGCGAAGATTCGGCAGAGCGAAGAGTTTTTAACGGTATGAGCGGGCTAATGTTTCGCATTGACGAAGATGAAGAACAAGCGTACGTCTACTATCCAAATGAGGATATGGT
>JBBRBK010000088.1:0-6704 GCA_038205935.1 Campylobacterales bacterium | reverse complement strand
CAGCTCTTTTAGTTGAGAGAATTAGTTATTTTAGTCTTGTAGCTCAGAGCCGTTCTCTAACATTTCAAACAGATCTGCATCAAGAGACACTTAAAAGACTAAATCAAAAAGAGATGGAGAGGGTTTTTGATAATCTCATCTCAAATGCACTTAAATATACAAAAGAGCATGAAAAGATAACCATTGCAATACAAGAAAATGATGAAAATTGGATTTTTTCGATTTGTAATCCTATAGATAAAAAGATAGATATTTCAAAAATATTTCATAAATACTATCGCCATGATGAGGAAATATTTGGTCTTGGACTCGGACTTGAGCTTGTTCAATCAATTTGTGAACAAAATGATATCAAGATCAAGGCGTATTCAGACAATAAATTATTTTGTATAACAATGGAGATGAGCAAGATATAATGAAGATACTATTAATGGAAGATGAACTTCATCTAAGACAAAATATTAAAAAGTTTTTAAATATCAAAGGTCATGAGGTAGATGATTTTGAAAATGGGGAGATACTGCTTCAGAATGTAAATCCAAGTGATTATGATTGTATGGTACTTGATGTCAATACTCCGGAAATCGACGGATTTGAGCTGCTTGAATATATAAGATACAATGGGATAATGACTCCAGTACTTTTCATCAGCGCTTTGACAGATGTGCAAAAAGTATTGAAAGCCTTTGAGCTTGGAGCAGAAGATTATCTGAAAAAACCCTTTGACTTAGCAGAATTAGAAGTAAGGATGTTAAGGATCAATCCAAAAAAATCTACAAATAATCATATAAAAATTAATGAGTGCTTCAAGTACGATCTTAATAACCGTATATTACTAAAAGATGATGTTACATGTAAATTAAGTTTGACACAAAAGAAATTTCTCTATCTACTTATAAAAAATCAAAATAACCTGGTGACTTTTCATATGCTTACAGATTATGTCTGGGACTCTAAAGAGATATCGCACAGTACTATTTTATCAACAATGAGAGATATCAAAAAGATACTACCACCAACTATGATCAAAAATGTGAAAAGCGAAGGCTATATATTTGAAAATTAAATAAAAATTTTAAAAATAACTTCGTACACATCTTACATTGGCATTTTCACACTTATCATTGTGAAAATGATGTGTCGAACCAATATGAATCTCCCACGCATCTCCATCATCCTCTTTATACTCTTCATTCGTCCAGTAATCACTTGTTGAGTTATATTGAAGTTTTTTACCATCTACTTTGTTTTGAGCAATCGGCACAAGGGTTTGAAGTTCATTTACGCTAGGAAGTCATACCAAGTTCTTTGGCACGCTCTACAAGATTTAATATTTTATTTGCACCATCGAGAAGTGAATATTCTGTATGGAGATGAAGATGGGTAAATGCGGGTTTTTTGCTCGAAATAGCTGCCTATAAAAAAAGATAAATTATCTTTTTTTATAGTATTTTGTAGATAAAATCTAGGTTTAAAAACAGGGCTACTTTATAAATGTACTACGAACACAACGTACTTGTGCAGTCTCACACTTATCGTCCGAAAAAGGATGAGCATATTGCATATAAACAAGCCAAACCGAGGTATCGTCCTCTTCATATTCTTCACTTGTCCAATATTGTCCCTGCGTACCATAAGTAAATTTCTTTGTTTTGTTAGGATGTTGTACCATATCTGTAATACTTAACAGTTCTTTTCTTGTCGGTATACGCCAGTCGCTGTGCCCTCCTAGATTAAGAGTATTACAGTAGCTTTTAGACATTTTCCAGATCTTTTCATCAGCTTCTACATCAGCAGTATCCTGCCACTCAAGGTGAGTCTGCTTATCTATAAAAGTTTGATTTTCTGCAAATGCAATTAATTGAAAAAATAAAAAAAATGCGATAATTTTCATATGACCTGCCTCTATAAAAGTTTTAATAGAAATAGATTATAAAATATATATACTAAAAAGTGAGTAAAATTAATTGAGAGGAAGAAGAAGAACTGCCCAAAAAGGGCAGCTGTTGAGACGTGATTAGAAATCACCCTTAGCAGCTCTTGCAGGAATCTCTTCCAAAGCTTTTTTAACTAATAGTCCAGCTTCTAGCATATCTTTTGGAAGTGTTTTTCCACCGTGAATTGCAAGTTCCATATCCATACTGATAAGGTATGCGTCACCGTTTCCATATTCAATATACATAATTCTACATGGCATAAAACCACCGTAATAACGAGAATAGTTCAAGAATACTTTAGCCGTTTGAAGGTTACATAATGACCAAATTCTCGCTTCTTTTACTTCAGTTGGTGCAGCATCTTCTTTTGTGTACATCTTAACATAGCCAGTTAAACGCATGTTATATTCATCAGCAAGTACAGTAATTGATTCTTTTACATCATCACCTTTGATACCGTCTTTAACTTTCCACTCTTTCATCATCGCTTTAGCAGGATCACCATACTCAGCAACTGTTGAGAACATCTTATCGTATGCTGGCATAGCACCATCATCTAAAGTATGCGCCTTTGTTACCGCAGTCCAACCCATATGCATTGTTGAACATCCACTCATCGTTAAAACCATAGCTAGTGCAAAAGCTGCACCTAAAACTCTTTTTATCATTTGATTCCTTTTTTTTTGTTATTTACATGTGACGTTATATACTTCAAAACCCATGTAATTTTGAAGATTAGACAAGAATTGTATAACAGATAACTTTGCTTTTTCCTGAAATGTTTGATAACTTTTTGATATATAAGCAAATTTTATCAATTGTTTTTTTGAAAAAGGTGGAAATTTCGATGAGTCACACAAAGAGAAGGCTTATTTAGGGGATTTGAAAAGATTTTATTTTATAGTTTAGATTTTAGAATATGACATGTAAGAAAAAAAAACTCTTACATGTAAGAAGATTTTTTAGCAAAAATCGGCTAAAAGCCCTTCTTTAACATTTTGTTTTGTTTCTTCACCGACAAGAATCTTCACTATTTCAAGTCCAAAGCAGATGGCAGTCGCAGGACCACGAGAGGTGAGAATATTTTTATCACTTATAACTTTTTTGCTAGAATCATAACCTTTGTTATCTATTTGTTCTTCTACAGATGGATAACAAGTAAATTTCTCTTTTAACACACCCGCTTTGTCAAGCGCAAAGGGAGCTGCACAGATTGCGCCGATATGTTTGCCTTTAGCATCCATCTCTTTGAGAAGTGATTGTACTTTTTCATGTTCTGCTAGGATTTTTGTTCCACCCCAGCCTCCAGGAAGTACAATCATATCGATTGCATCCACAGTGACATCGTTGATACTTTTATCAGTTTTTATTGTGATGCCATTAGCACCACAAACTTCGTCTTGTGTATCTACAGAAGCGATGATTACTTCAATACCAGAACGTCTCACAACATCGATGATACAAACGGCTTCGATCTCTTCAAAACCAGTTGCTAAAGGTACTAAAACTACGGCCATTAGATCTCCCTTAAAAAGATTATTTTACTTTTTCTAGGTACTCACAATCAACAGTATTTACTTTGATAGTGTCACCTTCTAAGATATGGTAAGGAACTTGAACAACCGCACCAGTCTCTAAAGTTGCAGGTTTTCTACTTCCGCTTGATGTATCGCCTTTAAAGTTTGGAGGCGTTTCAGTGATAATGAGTTCCATAGTTTCAGGAGCACTTACAGAGATAGCATCATTTTTGTAAAAAATCATATCTACGTTAATCCCGTCTTTCAACCATTTCATCGCGTCATCACACTGCTCATACGTCAAACCGATTTGATCATAAGTATCGTTATCCATAAACTGAAGCATTTCGCCATCATCATAAAGATACTGCATAGTTTTGTATTCGATAACTGGAACTTCAAATTTATCGCCTGCATGAACAGTTTTCTCGATCACTTTTCCATTCATAAAGCTTTTAACTTTCATACGAACAAACGCCGCACCCTTGCCTGGTTTAACGTGTTGAAACTCAACTACTTTATAAGGTACGTCAGAGATTTCCAAACGCACATTTTTCTTGATATCGCTCATACCGATTGTTGCCATATTATCACCCTGATCTTAAAAAATTTGTGTAATTTTACCGCAAAGTGCCTTACATGTAAAGAAACGTAAAATGAGCAAAGCCCATTTTTACTACGCTGGCCGCTTTGGCACAAAACAAGGGAACCGTTCGCCTTAGCGATGTTTCCTCGAAACGCTTGCCTCGCTCGAGGCAGATAAAAAATAATTTCTAAAAAAGTCCTCGAAGCATCAAGTGCCAATACATCAGTTCTAACATATATCGATCAAACTCCCACCACATCCACCTTGGTTCCCAATAATCTAAAAACGGGATGGTCGGTTTTGGTCCGTCATAGTTGAACTCAGCCATCAAGATCTTTCCGTATTGCGTTTTGAGCGGACACACAGTATAACCGTCAAAATTTTCTTTAAGCTCTTTGCCCTGCATCACTGCTAAAAGATTTCCAACTACGACTGGTGCTTGATGACGAGCTGTTCCACCCGTTTTTCCCATAGGTATGCCGCAGACATCGCCGATACCGAAGATATTTTTGTATTTATTATGCTGAAGCGTATTTTTGTTGACATCAAGTCCAGTATCGTTGAGAAGATTTGACTTCATAAGAGCATCAGGCGGTGTCATAGGAGGTACAATATGGATAAAATCGTATTTTACGACAACCTCATCAGCAAAACTTTGCATTGATTTATCACCGAAATCTGGATCTATCACCTCTTTTTCATATGCATGGACAAAGGTAGCTTCTTTCGCCTTTACATCTATGGAGCGTAAAAAATGGGAGAATTTTGTTTCAATTTTGTCATAACTTTTTTGAACTTTGGTAAGTTCCTCATCTACTTTTGGTAAATGAAAGAGATTTTTAAGTCCAGTATAAAAATGGTAGTCCGCACTAAGCCCAGCTTCTTTTAAATAATCAGCACTCAGATAAAGCATCTTTTGAGGTCCGCCGCCGCATTTTATAGGAGTGTCAGGTTGCGTATAGAGGACTGTCGGTCTTTTAATTTTTGCCGCTGCTTTTAGATCATTATACCAATCCCATGTTGCAGTAGCTCCGCGAGATGTGCCCTTTTCAAGATCGCTTAAGTAAACACTTGTGATCCCATTGGTTCCAATATCTTCCTCTTTTAATCCCTTAATCTTGTCAAAACGGTTCACGACACCTGTTGCGACAATCATAAAGTCATAACCCACTACTTGACCTCCACGAGTCGTGACTTTTTTGTTCTCAGGATCAAAACTTGCCACTTCATCTTTTATCCAATTGACATTACTTGCTATAAAGTCTTTATTTGGTTTTTGAAGATCTTCTTGCTTCATGAGACCAGCAGCTACAAAAACTTGTCCTGGTTGATAAAGATGCGTTTCATTTGGAGCGATAATGGTTATATCAGGATTTGAGATCGATCTGTTTAATCTTGCAAGCGTCATAATAGCGCCACTTCCACCACCGACTATCAGGATTTTACCCTTGACGTCAACTGCTTGGGCAGATGTAACACTTCCACTTCCCACAGATGCAAGAACTGTTGCAGCAACAGGAGACATACCAATCAGCTTAAGAGCATTTCGTCTTGACATAGGCCCTTTTTTGGCACTTACTTTATACAATTCCAACAAATTCTCATTCTTCATTGGCTATCCTTTTTTTGATTTAAAAAATACTCTTGCCAAGAATAGAGCAGTTATGCTTTAACTATACTTTTTTACATCAATAACATTCATCAACTTTTAAAAGTCCTGATATACAACTCTTCCACTTTCGTTCTTGCCCAAGGTGTTTTTCTCAAAAATTTCAGACATGAACTGATAGTCGGATTCATCAAAAAACAGCGAATATTTATACGACGACTTAACTCTTCAAATCCAAAATGATCCACCAAACTCTCCATTATCTCCTGCAACTTAATCCCATGTAAAAGATCATTCCTATTTTTTTCTATTTCACTCATTTGTTTTTCCTTTTGAATTAGTTAACATCTCTTCTGCTCTTTTATAGTTTACTTCATCCGCATAAAAATACTCTTCTAAAAGCGGTTTTATCTTGTACTCTTTTACAAACTCTAAATCTTCATCATCATTTATATTCATAAAATAGCTATGCCCCAACATGTAATCTTCACCCAGTTTTTCTTTAATAAAACTATTTAACGTATTAAACAACTCTTTTGCTCTTACATGTAGGATTAAATTCTCATTTGGTTTCATCTTCAAAAATGTAAATCTTCGTCTAAGCGCAATATCTATAGTCGCGATGGATTTGTCTGTTGAGTTCATGGTAGCGATGATGTAAAGATTTGATGGAACGCTAAACTTCTCTTTTGAGTATGGAAGCGTCACCTCATAAACATCTCTTTTATCCTCCTCTATGAGTGTTATCAACTCTCCAAAGATTTTAGAGATATTTCCTCTATTTATTTCGTCTATGACTATGTAGAAGTTTTTCTTTTCTACTAAATTTATGGCTTTATCGCCTGAATCTTTATATACTTCATCTTCAAACTCTTTTAATTTTTGATACAAAGCAAAATAATATGGAGCGTTTCCATGAATACCGCTTTTAGATTCAAAAGTCGATTTTATATCTTTATAGCTTTTAATATTTCCATTTTTAAAATCTTGATAATCTCTCTCAGTAATATCATAAGTCAATTTTTGAGCAGAACTTACAGACCCTCCAATTAAAA
>JBBRBK010000087.1:0-6743 GCA_038205935.1 Campylobacterales bacterium | reverse complement strand
CATTACCCCATCCATCCGGCTTAACGGGAAAAATGAAGGCAGAAATGCCCCCAGCAATACCCCACCATGCGGTATGCCATTCCTTAACACCTACTTCTTTACCAAGTTTTCGCGCAGCTTCGCGACAACGATTCATTTCTTCATGCAGGGCCAAAAACTTGTCATACGATTTGGTCCCTTTGAGAACTTTAAATTTCATTTTGTTTGGGGGTTAATGATGAACAATATATTATACTTTCAAATGGTTGTATTCTGCTTCGGATATTTCTTCCATGTGCGTAACGGGATGATATGGTGTTTTGAATTCTGCCAACTTGAAAAGAAAAAACTTAGTTATCACTACCATTACATCAGCCCATGAAACTACACTGGTTAAATTATTGGATGTTATTACACTCCTCCTTATTTTGGTTACTTGTATTTTTGAGTATTTTTAAAATCTTGAATTACTATGAAGTAGAATGGACGACACTCATTCAATGGTGGTTTTGGAACCTTTTTGCTTACTTGTACGTAGCTTTTGCACATTTTGTTGTATACAACAAGAAGAAGTATAGTAAAGCCGTCGAGGGGTAACATTACATGTAAAAAGTTTGAAGAGATTCGGACAGTTTTCATGAAGTTAAAGAATCTTCAATGAAGATATAGTATCATTCTTACACTTTGGCTGCGTGTTATTATCTTATCTGTTGCCCTAGCCTATTATCTACTTGTAATAACCAAATAAAAGGAACGCTTATGCAACAATACACCACTTTAAAAGCCCATTATAAATTTACAGACGAAGAAGCTCAGATACTAAAAGATCTGCAACCGAGAATGGAAAAACTCGCGGACGTATTTATAGATGGATTTTATGATTATATCTGGGGCTTTGGAGCAACGGCGCAGTTTTTAAAGAACAAAGATATTATTGCTCATCATCGCAAAAAAATAAAAGAGTGGTTTATCAATCTGTTTTGCGGTGAGTATGATATGTCTTATTTTATGTACCTCTATAAAATAGGGGAAATACATGTAAAAATCGGTTTACCCACACACTATGTAAACTCTGCTTTTACTTTTGTCAGAACTTTTGTTTTACAAAATATTGAAGGAAACTTCGAAAATAAAGAGCAACATGTCAAGGAGATTACAGCCGTTGAAAAGATTATAGATATGAACCTTGACGTCCTTACAAGCTCTTATAGAGAAGAGGAATTGAGTAAATTTTTATCTTTATCAAAATTTGAAAAAACAATTTTACAAGGACTGAAAAAATTTAATTCTTATGTCAACTTTTTCCTTGCTGGTGCTTTGGCTCTGGTTGCTTTCTTTGCAATCGGCTTATTTAGTTATGATATTTATATATTGTTTTTTACAGATATTGGTATAGAAAAAGGTATTTTGACAGTTCTTGGAAGTTTGTTGGTTTTATGGGCGGCTATTGAACTGATTCACGAAGAGATCAACCATTTACAAGGAAAGGGTTTTGCCATAGGTGCTTTTATCATGCTAGCACTGGCAGCTCTTATTAGAAAAATTTTGATTTACTCACTCTCTTCTGAAAAGTCTGAAGAACTCTTAATTATCGGTGCCGTTATCGTAGGTTTGTCTGTTTCCTATTGGCTAGTAAGCTCAAAAAATAAAAATCCGGAAAAATAACAATCGCTCCTCTTTAAGAGGAAAACTCCTTGATAAAAGTCTATTTTTTTTATGAACTTATACACTATAATTGAAAAAATTAAAATAGTTGGTGATCTCTTTTTATCATTACCATAAAGGATGTTATGTGCGTTTAACAAATCTTTTTTCTCCTGCTGTGGCTATGATGAGCCGCATGAAATACCCTAAAAAGCTTGCTTTGGCGACAGCGGTATTTTTTCTCCCTTTTGTACTGTTTTTATATCTGGGCTACAATCATGTTGAAAATGAGTCCCGCTCAATCCAAAAACTTCAGACAGGCTTGGCTTATCAACAGAGCGTCAGGTATTTTTTTGAGTATATTCCGCTTGAGAGAGGAATGACTATGGCTGTACAGCAAGGGGATCTTTCTTACAAAGCAAAAATAGAAGAAAACTTTAAAATTATCGAATCAGCAATAAAAAAAATAGATGCCATGCCCTCACCGACAGTATCGATCGCCACAGAATTCAAAGAGATCAAAACTCAATACTGGGAGATCCAAAACGGGCTTTGGAAACGTTCTGCAGATGAAAATTATCGCATGCATACGGCGCTGATCGATAAGATTTTATTGCTAATGCGCCACATTGGGGATGCTTCCTATACGATCAATGATTCAGACTTAAGCATTTATTATCTTGTGAATATACTCAGCGATCATATTCCTGCTCTTGTTCAGTATACCGGAGAGGGACGGGCAATCGGTATGGAAGTGATTTTGAAGCAGTCAATGACATTTGATGAAAAAAAAGAAGCTACAATTCTTTATGGAAAAGTTCGTTCTCATTTAGACAGTATCATTTATGACGGTACTGTCGACTGCAAGCGCCATCCTGAATTGTGTCGCGTGATAACACCATCTCTTGCAACCATAGAAAAAGAAACAGATGAGTTTTCAATTATTTTTACATCACAAATTCTTAATACGGATCATTGGGCACTCACCCCTAGCCATTACTTCAAAAATACGACCAATACCATTGACTCCTATTTCAAAGCTTACGATACTTTTTCCGCTGCGCTTGAGTCTCAGCTAAAAGAGAGGCTTACCAATTTAGATCGAGAGATGATTATCGGAGAGATCGTCGGTTTGATAATATTGGCGTCTATTATCTATTTTACAGTTGGATTTTATCTGGCATTTATTAGAGTTCTTGATGAATTGATGGGAGCAGCTCATTTAATCTCTACTGGGGAGTACGTAGTTCGTGTTCCTATCACAACTGATGATGAAATGGCCGACATTTCCCACGCATTTAACGACATGACCAAAAAAATCGAGCAGTCATTTTCTTTTTTAAAAAGCTACAAAAAGGCAGTTGATGCCAGCGATATTCTCTCCATTACGGATATAAACGGCAATATTACCTATGTGAATGATAAGTTTTGTATGGCCTCGGGATACACGCATGAAGAAATTATTGGGAAAAATCATCGTATCTTCAGAGATAAAGAGACTCCTGAAGAGATTTATCATCTCATGTGGGAAACCATTCTTGATAAAAAGATATGGTCTGGTAGTTTAAAAAACATCAAAAAGGATGGAACTCCTTATTATACTGATGCAACCATTACCCCTATTTTGGACGAAAAAGGGGAGATAGTGGAGTTTGTCGCAACAAGACATGATATTACAGAGCTTATCACTCAAAAAGAGCAGCTCATCCATCAACTATATACCGATTCATTGACACAGCTCCCAAATCGAACAAAACTTTTAGAAAATCTGGCTTTGATGAAAGAGCCTGTTTTAATCCTTGTCAATATAGATCGTTTCGGGGAAATTAATGATTTTTACGGCGCGGAAATTGGCGATAATATCTTGATTGAAATGCGTGAACGTATTTATTCTAGTCATTTAGCGGAATGCTTTATCTTATACCGTATTTATGCAGATGAATTTGCTTTGATGAGTGAAAAAAGTTGCATCGCAGAGCGTTCAATAGAAGATATAGCAACCGCACTGCATGAACAAATCGAAGCAGATCCTTTTTGTATAAAAGACAATGCCGTAATAATCAAAGTGACCATTGGAGCGGTAATAGACCTTGTTTCTGAAACACAAGATGATAGCAAGACAACACATCTTCTGACTGATGCCGATATGGTGCTACGCCATGCCAAACGACATGACAAAGAGGTTCTTGTCCTTCACGATACCAGTATACTCAAAAATGAGATCGCACATAATATTGAATATATTGGTAAAATAAAAGAAGCTATTGCCACAAATCAGATCGTTCCGTTCTTTCAAGGGATTGTAAACAATCAAACTTTCCAAACCGAGTCTTACTCTCATGAGAGTATAGATAATTCTCCAGAGATTCCAACCAAGTACGAGTGTCTAATTCGCTTGATAGATTCTGAGGGCAAGGTTGTCTCCCCTTTCTTTTTTCTCGATGTCGCAAAAAAAGCAAAACTATATCCTCAACTAACACATATCATGGTCGATAAAACTTTTTCCTATTTTGAGCAAAATAGCTATGAGTTTTCAATCAATCTCTCTGTAGAAGATATCTTAGACAAAAAAACAGTTGCGTTTATACTTGCTAAACTAGAACGCTCTAGCATCGCAAAACGAGTCATCTTTGAGATTCTGGAATCCGAAGGAATTGAAAATTATGCAGAAGTGCAGCAGTTTATTCAAAAGGTTAAACAGCGGGGAGCGCGGATCGCCATTGATGATTTTGGAAGCGGATATTCCAATTTTGCCTACATCCTAAACTTACAAGTAGATTTTATAAAAATCGATGCATCCTTAATTAAAAATATCGATAAAGATGAGCACGCTCGTATCATTGTAGAGACGATTGTTGCCTTCGCTAAAAAACTTGAGATTAAAACTATTGCCGAATTTGTTCACTCAAAAGAGGTTTATGAGATTATCAAAGAGCTCGGAGTCGATTTTTCACAAGGGTACTATTTTCATGAACCATCACCAAGCTTGTGAAGAAATTGCTAGAATAACCCTATAGCAATGTCCGAATCTCCATCGCAAACCATAAAATAGCAAGATTAAGAAGAAAGATAGCCATCGATCCTCCTCTTGAGAGGAGCTTTTGATAAAAAGTTCGTGTTGTTTTATGAGTTGAAAATGCGATGATCAAATGCACGATTGTCGCAATTGTAAGCGCTACAACAAGAACTAATTTTATCTCTACAGCAGTTGCAAGTTCCCCTTGTGAACCCAAAAGTGTAAATAAATTATAATATTCTCCCATTATCAGTCCAGTAGTGATCAAAACTACTAACCACACTGTTTCAAAATATCCATAAAAAGGGCCAATCGCTCCATATACTGCTTCTTGTGTTGCCGGATCTTTTAAAAATACCCCCAAAGCAAATAACAATATACTTCCCCCAATCCATGAACATGCGGCTAAGATATGTATATATAAAATCCAAGTCATTTTACTCTCCTTGTGAACTTACTTTCTATTTTTCATATTCTTACATGTAAAGCTCACAAAAAGATTGACCAAGGTTAAGAAATGAAGAATAAATCTTATCGATCCTTAAATACTTGAACCTGATCTCGTCCACTCTCTTTTGCAAGATATAAAGCACTGTCTGCATGCTGCAGAAAACTTTCAGGTGTATCTGAAGGCATTAATACAGCCAGTCCAATGCTACATGTAATTACCCCAACCTCTTCAAACAGATGATTTCTAATAATATCCAATAAATTTTCTGCAGCTAAAAGTGCTCCGTTTATTTCAGTATTCATAAACAGAATTACAAACTCTTCACCACCCCAACGTGCCAGTTTATCAGTTTGCCTCATATTTTTTTTTAATAATCTTGCAAAAGTCGCCAAAACTTTATCACCTCTATTGTGTCCGTAAGTATCATTCACCCTTTTAAAATGATCTATATCAAAAATTGCCAATGCAATGGGAGATTGATACCGTTTATATAAAGCCAAAGCATCTTTAAGTTCCTCATTAAACCGATGACGATTGAATAATCCTGTTAATGCATCTGTCACTGCAATGCGTTCAATCTCTACTGTTCGTTCAGCAACACGTTTTTCCAACTCTTCGTTAAGTTCTTTTAATTGCATCTTATCAGTAATATTCTGTCTAAATGCCCCAAAGCCGGTGATTCTTTTATTTTCATCAAACACCGGAACTATATAGGTGTCAAGCCAGTAATTCGTTCCATTTTTATGTTGATTTTTTAATACACCATGATAAGAGTTTCCACCCAATATTGTTTTCCATAGAGAAGCAAAAGTGCTACTTGGATTCTTAGGATCTCCTATAAGACTATGTGTTTTCCCAAGAATCTCTTCTCGTGAATACCCACTGAGTTCACAAAATGCATCCGTAACATAGGTAATAACTCCATTTTTATCTGTATGGGTACTGTAAACGTATTGATTTACAATATCTAGCATCTCTTTGAGTTTCTTGGTTCGTCTGGAAACTTTGTCTTCGAGTTCACTATTTAACTGAAGAATTTTTTGATGCTTGATCTTTAACTGCTCTAAAAGAGGATAAAAAATTAAGATGGAGATGATGCCTAATGCAACCAAAATCAAAATGAGTAAAAATATGCCACGGCTTATTGTTTCTTGACTGAGCTCATCACTCTTATGCTGTAGTTGATCTACCGGAAGGTTTAATTCACTAAGTATCTGTTCGCGATGATTTAAAATCTCATGTATCACTTTGGTATCAATAGGGTATTTGAGTAAAGCTTGTGGCTCATAAATAGCTTTTAACGGTGAAGTTTCATACCCTGCTGTGTAGATATTTTTCTGATCAAAGTCAAGTTAATCAAGGGATTCTTTTAAAAACAGATAATCATGTTTCATCTGAGATAAACTGGTCTCAAATTCATGATTGTTTATTTGTGAAGGAGTATATAACATCTGATACAAAGAGGAATGAATCTTTTGGGATAACATCCTTTGTTTTCCACTGAGATTAATGAGTTGCGCATACTCTTTTTGTTGTCCAACAAGAAAAAAGAGATTTAAAAAAGATAACACTACTAAAAAAGCCATAATAAACGTTGACCACTTTAGTATTTTGGATGTTTCAATCTTTTCAAACCATGTCATACTAGACTCC
>JBBRBK010000086.1:0-6758 GCA_038205935.1 Campylobacterales bacterium | reverse complement strand
AACTGTTCATTTAACGGAGGAAGATCGTGATTTGCTTTTCGCACATAGTTGATGGAACTTGTGATATCTTTTTTACTATCTATAAGCGTGCCATCCATGTCAAATATAACTACTTTCATCATGCTACTTCATCTTTTCATAGATTTCGACAAGTGCGTCGATAAAAAGTGGATGATCATTCACACATTTACACACTTTGTAGTTTTTAAACCCAAGCTCCTCTGCGATCTCTTTATACTCGATAGAAAGCTCATAATCTGTCTCAGAATTATCTACAGTAAAAGCAAGCGGATAGATTACAACACCTCTATTTCTAACCGTCTTTAGTTTTTCACCAAGAGAGGGCTCAAGCCATTTTAATGGCCCTACTTTTGACTGATACGCTAAATGGATTTCGTGAAAATCCATGCCACGGTCAAGGAGCATCTCTTTTAATATCTGCACATTTTTTTCTATGTGGCTTTGGTAGGGATCACCTGCTTTGATAATCTTTTGAGGCAAACCATGCGCTGAAAATATAAGATCATAATCTTCATATTTACTATCATCCATTGTCTCTTTTATACGCTCTAAAACAGCTTTATTATAATCCTCATTTTCAAAATAGTGTTTTATCTCATACACTGTCGCATCTAAATCGCTTCCATGTAAACATTCATAAAAATCATCCAGCGAAGATTTTGTCGTAGTCGTTGAATACTGAGGATACATCGGAATAAGATATATCTTTGATACATGATTTGCTTTAAGTCGCTCGATAACTTCAGGCGCAAACGGAGGCGTGTAGCGCATAACAAAATCCACTATGACTTCATCGCCTACGATCTCTTGAAGCTTTGAAACGATCTCTTTTGTCAGATCGACGATAGGAGACTTTCCGCCTATTTTTCTATATATCTCTTGAGAAGATTCTGTTCTTAAAAAGGTAATCATTCCACCGACAAAAGCTCGAAGTAAGCCGCTTTTCATCGTTAAAATATTTGGATCACTAAACATATTTTTTAAAAAAAGTTCTACTTCATTTAAGTTATTTGGTCCACCCATATTAAGTAGTATGATAGCTTCTTTATTCAATTTAGTGCCTTTTTTACCAGATTTATACTTTCTTGTGAAAATAAAATTTCGTCGTGATTGTAGCTAGATAATTCTTTGAACTCTGCCAGATTTTTAATGCTAATTTTTAAATTGTGTGCATTTTTTATCGGCACTACATCGTCATCTTTACTCGAAACTAGATACGTTGGAGCTTCGACATTACTTACATGTAAAGCCGTATCAAACTTGTAACGTATCAAAAAAGATGCAAGGAAAGGGATTTTATTTTTAATGATATGCGAAACACTGTCAAATCCTCCGAGCAAAAAGAGCTTTTCTACTTTTATCTTGGATGCCACGTAAGCCGCGACACTGCTTCCAAGAGAGAAGCCTATAATGCTAAATGTTCCATAACGTTGCTGTAGTTTTTTAGCTACATGTAAGGCATCTTCGTAAACATTTTGCTCAGATGGAAAACCTTGTGAACTGCCATATCCTCTATAGTTAAAAGTTACGATTCTATACCCTTCAAAACTAAAAGTAAGTTTATGAATGAGTGCGACACTATCTTGAGAACGTCCGCCAATATAAAAAATTGTATGTGTAAAATGCTCTGGAGTAAACTCAATACCCTCTAAGATAGTTCCATCTTCTGCTGTGATCTCTAGAGGTGTATATCTTTTATCTAGCTGTTCTCTTCGATGTTTTTTTGGATCAAAAACGAAAAAGTACTGCACTTGAGTGATGAAAAATATAAGAATTATAAGTGTAAAAACAATAAAAAAACTATAGATCATTTGGCGTTTTTCAACCCTTTGATATATCTTTTGTAAAACCGTAAAGGCATTAAAAACTCATCCACTTCTTTACCATTAACTATAAACTCACACAACTGTTTTGCGATGTAAGGTGCTAGAACAAAACCATAACCGCCTACTCCGTTTATCATCGTCAAATTTGGATAATAACTCACTTCTTCGTTACTCTTTTGACTATTAATAAGTCGCCCGATAAGCGGAAGATAATCATTTGAACCACTGCGAAGTCCCGTATAATCTTTTAAAATCTCGACATTTTGGAGTTCTATCGTGAGATTTGACTGGTTTAAAAGCTCCTCTCTTCACTCATTGATATCATAAGGTTCTGCATTTTTTTGCGGATGATAATGCACATTATGCGTCGCACCTATTGCCATATTTCCATCTTCGCATTTTGAGATGGAAACGTGATGATGCATCGTCACTTCTGTGCGTGTTGATGTTTTGATATCTATGCGATGTCCCCAGATTCCGCGAAGATTGATATAAGGTTCTTGAATGATCGGTTCATACGCGCCATAGGCCAAAACGACCTCTTTTGCTTTGATGTCGCCTACTTCATAAACTCCATCTTTATAGACAAGTGTTTTGACTTCATAATGGAAAAAATCACTTCCCTCGGCCATAGCACGGCACACGCCTTTGGCATTCACGACTCCACCCTCTAAAAGATAGACGTTTTCACTTTGCTGAGCGTTACATGTAAGAATATTCTTTACATGTAAGGGTGTTTCTTCTATTTTTAAACTCGTATTTTCTTTAAAAGCTATCAATTTTTTAGCATCAAACTCCTCTTTTGCTATGTGTAAAAGAGGTGCTTTTTTCAAAAATGAGGGAAAGTTTTGAGAGTAAAAATCAAGAGAAAAGAGATACGATTTTTCTATAAGTTCTTTCAGCTCTCCACCTTTAGAAAACTTCGGAGAGATAAAAGCACCAGCCGCACCGCTTCCACCACTTGCAATGCCCTCTTTATCAAAAAGAGCAACTTTTTTACCGCTCTTTGTTAAAAAGTGAGCAACACTACAGCCATTGATTCCCGCACCGATAACGCACACATCATAAATCATAAAATTTATCCACGAACTTCACTACCTTTTCAAGCACTCTTGGCACTATTGTTTTTCTCTCTAAAAGTTTTGGCTTTCTCAGCAAAGTGCCTGCGATGTCATCTTTGAGTGGAAGGCGTTCTTCGTACAGATAGGTTTCTACTACCTGTTTGATCTTCTCACAATCTAGCTCTTCTTCATCACACAACGCTACAAACGCTTTTTCTTTTTCCTCTTCCCAGAACTTTTCAAACTCATCATTGATGCTATCAAAATCACTGATATTGGAGAGATTTTCATGGATAAACTTTTCTATAAGCTCTTTTTTACTTCTAAGCTGAGTCGTACCGCTGAGGAGGTTGTTGATCTGCTCTCTTTGTTTCTCTTTATCCTCGCCTTTAGCACTTGCATATCGGGCGAGAAGCGTCAAAATGTACATCACATTGATCTCATCTTTATGGATAAGTTCAAGCTCAAAGTCCACATCTTCAAGAATAGAAACCTTCTCTTTGCCCTCGCCTTTTTCATGTTTTATCTTCTCATATAAATCAAGATATTTGGACTTATAATCCTCAAACTGCTGTTGGCTCATGGATAAATCAGACCATTTAAAATCGCTAAAACTCTCTAAGATATTTTTGCCTCTCATAATCTCTCGAAATGCTTTTATAAACTCCAGAACTCTATCTTCGCCCTGCTCGCTGAGCTTATCAACACTGCTCACACTCGGAGCTATCCGCATCAGCGCTAAAAATTCCTCGTTAAACTTCTGCACATATTCTTCATAAGGTTTCATGATGATGACCTCTTTAGCATCTTTGTTTGAAAAGAGCGCTATTGCGTCATCTGTGGCTTTTTTGAGGTTTCTAAAACAAACTATGTTCCCTTGAGATTTCTTCTCATTGATAATGCGGTTTGTGCGAGAAAAGGCTTGGATAAGCCCGTGATATTTAAGGTTTTTATCGACATACAAAGTATTGAGCGTTGGAGAATCAAAGCCAGTTAAAAACATATTGACTACAAGCAAGATATCCACCTCTCTGTTTTTCACTTTTTTAGAGATGTCATTATAGTAGTTGTAATAGCTTTGCGAATCTTTAGTGCTAAACGCCGTGCCAAACATGCCATTATAATCAGCTATAAACTCATCAAGCTTTTCACGGCTGTGTTTGTTAATATGTGCTTCATCCACATGCGCGCCATCAGCATCATCCATCTCAATCATACCGTTTGCATCTTTGTCATCTTCATTGCTTGAGTAGGAAAAGATAGTCGCTATTTTTAGATTATGCGTTTTTGATTTAAAAAGTTCATAATACTTTATAAGCGTTTCCACACTGCCCACACACATCATCGCGCTAAACTCTTTATCATGCGTTTTTCTTGGATGATTGGCAATGATGTAGTCTGTTATCTTTTCAAGCCTTTGAGGGCTCTCTAAAAGCTCTTTAGTGTCTATATCTTCCACATCGATGTCGATCTCTGTGGCACTTCCCTCTTTTTCTTTATATCTGCCCACATACTCCACTGAAAACTTCAGCACATTGTCATCGCTAATGGCATCTGTGATGACATATTTATGCAGACAATCAGCAAAAAGTTCTTTGGTCGTGCGTTTGCCAAGAGCGTTGCCCGTGGCATTTTCGGCAAATATCGGCGTGCCTGTAAAACCTATCATCTGGTTACATGTAAAGAACTTTGTGATGTTGAGATGTGTTTCTCCAAACTGGCTTCGATGGCACTCATCAAAGATAAAGACAATATGTTTATCTCTTTGTTTCTCCATCTGTGAAAGGTACTGTTTTTTATTTATGGCGGTGTTTAGCTTTTGGATGGTCGTGACGATGAGCTTTGTATCATCACCAAACTGTTTTACAAGAGC
Organism: Campylobacterales bacterium; assembly: GCA_038205935.1. GTDB lineage: Bacteria > Campylobacterota > Campylobacteria > Campylobacterales > Sulfurimonadaceae > Hydrocurvibacter. The sequence continues at coordinate 1,977 of JBBRBK010000086.1, read as the reverse complement.
TTGAGTGTTGTCTGTTCCATCCACCGAGCCATCTGAAAAGCTGTTGAACTCTTTTGTAGTTTGGTAGTCCAAATCTTTTCTATCTACGACAAATACCACTTTGTCCACTTTTGGAAGTTTCATAAGTATCTGCGCTGTTTTAAAAGAGGTAAGCGTCTTTCCGCTTCCAGTCGTGTGCCAGATATAGCCGTTTTTATCGGTGGTTTCTACTCGCTCTATGATCGCCTCGACTGCGTGAAACTGGTAAGGTCGCAGACTCATCAAAATACGAGGTACTTGCGCCAAAACAATGTACTTACAGATCATCTTTGAAAGATGGCATCGCTCCAAAAACACCGCTGTAAACTCTTCGATATTTGTGATGTTTTTGTTGTTACCATCTGCCCAGAAAAAGGTTTGTTTAAAAGACTGCTTGCGGTTGTTGGCGTAGTATTTTGTGTTGACACCGTTACTGATGATAAAGAGTTGCACATAGTTAAAAAGTGCATTGTTTGAGCCATAAGAGTGTCTTTGATAGCGGTTTATCTGGTTAAATGCTTCTTTGAGTTCGAGTCCTCTGCGTTTGAGTTCTATCTGCGCAAGCGGCAGACCGTTTATGAGGATGGTCACGTCATAACGGTTTTTGTAAATGCCCTCCACGCTCACTTGTTGCGTCACTTGAAAAAGGTTTTGACACCAATGCTCAGAGTCCAAAAACTCTATATATTTGCTCGTGCCATCATCAAGAGGAAGCACAAACTTATCACGAAGAATCATCGCTTTTTCAAACACTGAACCTTTGTTTAGATGGTTCAAAATTCTTTTAAACTCAGCGTCGCTAAAAGTGGTTTTGTTGTGCTTTTGCAGTTGTATTTTAAGATTTGCTTCGAGATAATCTTCATCTTGAATGAGCACTTTTTCATACTCTAAACCTACGAGCTGTTTGACAAGATTATCTTCGAGGATTGCTTCGGATTGTTTACTCAACTTATAGCCTCCAATAATTTAACTTTTAAACCTTCAGAAAATTCCTCTTCTTCAATAATGGATTTAATAATATGCAGCAGTAAGTCATCTTTAATTTTTCCCTCTGCAAGCCAAACGACTATCTCTTCCATCTCTAATACAAATTTATTTACACAATATTCATAGCCATTAAGCTCTAAAAAATAGGCTCCTAACACGAGACTTGATCTTTTATTTCCATCATTGAATGGATGAAATTTATTGACAGCATAGACTAAATGTTTTAATTTTTCTTCAAAGCTTGGATAGTAGAGATCATTTTGAATATGCTCTAAAGCACTATCTAAAAGTCCTATTTCACGATAGCCGTGCAATCCTCCACTTTTATCGATAATCCAATCATGAACTGCCACTGCATGTTTCGTATCAAAATAAAATATTTGATAGTTCATCATCTATCTTTGAGTCGTTTCAAAACGGCAAGAGTGTCAGGATCTGATAGTCTCTCTTCTAATGATTTACTAGTTTCACCCAAAAATTTATCAAAATCGCCTTGAGGCACCGACTGAACATAGCTTTCTAATTTGTGGTGCAAAGCATCTCTAAAACAAAGATCACGACTCGCCATCTTAGCTTTAGCATCATGGATATGTGGCTCTAAGTAAGGATTTTTTGAAGCCGTTTCTATGAGTTCATCTAACTCTTTTGTAGTGAGTTTTCTTCCTAGTGTTTCAAACTCTTGTTTCATTTCTACGGCTAAACCATGCTCAAAACTGGCAATCGCATTAAGCACTTCAGCATACATCGTTTCTCTGATTTTATCTTTTACTTTTAGGTCAAGTATTTTCTTATACTCATCAGCATTTTCTAAAAATATGATCTGATAAATTTTGTTTGTATATTTACCATATTTCCGGCCATCTGCTTGCAAATAATGGTCAAGTGCATCGGTAAACTCTTTTCGATAACTGTATTCTTTGTAGGCTGAGGGCAAATATGCTTCATATCGTTGATTGATATACTTGGTATGCC
>JBBRBK010000085.1:0-7296 GCA_038205935.1 Campylobacterales bacterium | reverse complement strand
GATAATGAAAGAAAAGATTTAAAAACTGCATTTGAATTTTATAAAGATGAAAAGCGAGAACAAATAGAATTTGTAACATTTCATCAGAGTTATGGATATGAGGAGTTTGTGGAGGGGATTAAAGCTAAAACTACAGAAAGTGGGATTGAGTATAACATCGAAGACCGTATTTTTAAAAAATTATCTAAAAAAGCTATTAAAAATATAGAGCAAACAAGAGAAAATATTGTCATAAAAAAAGATTTTGAAATTGTTTTTAAAGATAGAATTTTAAGTAAACTAATAGAAGATGAGAGACTAGAAATAAAAATGAAAAAAAGTAGTTTTTTTATCAAACAAGTTGATGAAACACATATTTATTTTGATAAAAGTGGCGGGGATTCTCAGCATGTTCTTTTAATTAGAAATTTAAAACTAATGTATGAAGTAGGTGAAAATAAAATTATTGTCGGTGGATTATCCCAATATTATAATCCTTTATTGGAGTATTTATTGGAAAATAATGAAGTACAACCAGAAGATAAAGAGGACGTAAAAAACTACATTCTCATCATAGACGAAATCAATCGTGGAAATATCTCTAAAATCTTTGGTGAACTGATTACCCTTATAGAACCATCAAAACGCATCGGTGCAGATGAGGCTTTACATGTAAGGCTTCCATATTCAAATGATTCTTTTGGCGTGCCTTCAAATCTCTACATCATCGGAACGATGAACACAGCAGATAGAAGTATCGCTTTGATGGATACGGCTTTGAGACGAAGATTTGAATTTATAGAGAAGATGCCAGACTTAGAAATTTTAAATGATTTAATAGTTGATAAAATCAGTATAAAATCGCTTTTAGAAACCATAAACAAACGCGTCGAATATCTTTATGATAGAGATCATACCATTGGACATGCGTATTTTATGAGCTTGAAAGGTAAAACTGACGCTGTGGCAAAATCTGAACTCGATAACATTTTCCGTAATAAAATCATCCCGCTGCTTCAAGAGTATTTTGACGATGATTGGGAAAAGATAAGATTGGTTCTTGGAGATAATAAAAAAGAGAAAGATGACCAATTTATTCAAATTAAAGATGGATATGACATTAAAAAGTTATTTGGAGAAAAAAATGTTGAATCCCTTGACTATGATGAAGTTTCAAAGGTATATGAAATAAATAAAGAAGCATTCAAAAACCAAAAAAGTTATATAAACATTTATGAAACAAAATAGTTTTTCAATCTTAGAATATAAATCTATCTACTACAATAAGGATGATATTTTTTATAAAGATATTGAACATAATTTAGTTGTTCCAAAAAAAGTTTTTGATGAGATAAAGAAGTTTTTTTTAAAGAATAATGAGCAAGCTCAATTTTTAAAACCTAGCTATAAAAATGGCTTAGGCGAAGTCTTACAAGCCCAAAACTACGTCGGTGTCATTCAAACAAAAGATGGCACGACGATAGAGATACTGCCTAAAATTCAAAATCTTGATGAAGATAAATCAAAAGAGATTTTGATAAAGATGCTCAAAACACTCAAAAAATCTCCTTTTAAAAATTTCAATATGGCACATCTCAAAAGCTCAAAAATGCCACTTTTAGAGATATTTATAACGATGTTTTTGGAGGAGCTTGCAAATCTTGTTCGTAAGGGGATAAAAAGTGATTACATCACTCAAGAGGAAAATCTCAAATTCCTCAAAGGCAAGCTGAAAATCGGTGAACAGATAAAATACAACACCATCCACAAAGAGCGTTTTTATGTGGAGTACCAAGAGTTTAAAAGCGATAGAGTAGAAAACAGACTCATCAAAACAACACTAGAATTTCTCTACAAAAAATCACACTCAAACCATAATCAGCAACGCATACGAGAGTTTCTTTTTGTCTTTGATGAGATCCTTACATGTAAGGATATAAAGACAGGTTTTGGAAATGTAAAACCAAACCGCCAGATGAAAGACTACGAACAAGTGCTTTTATGGTGTAAAACATTTTTACTTGAAAACTCTTTTAGCCCATACAAAGGCAATGATGTCGCTTTTGCACTCCTCTTTGATATGAATTTGCTTTTTGAGAGTTATGTAGGGCATTATCTCAAGCAAAAAGGCTTACATGTAAGCTTGCAAGACAGACAACATCATCTTGTGCAAGAGCCTAAAAAGTTTGCACTGCGTCCAGATATTGTCATTACATGTAAAGATAATAGTGTCATAATTGCCGATACAAAATGGAAAATAATCAGAGAAGAAAGAGATATCAGCCAAGCAGATATGTATCAACTTTTTGCGTATGGTAAAAAATATGCAAATCAAGAACTAAAGACAAAGCTATATCTAATTTATCCAAAAGACGGCGACAATCCGCAAAAGCTACGATATATGTACGAACAAGGATTAAAATTACGAGTTTTATATTTTGATGTTGAAAAAACAGAATTTGTAAACTATGATACGATTAAATTCATTAATCGACTCACTTTATGATACTATTAGTTCAATTATTCGTTCCATTGGAGAAAAAATATGGCACAAGATATTATAAAATGGATATGGCAGCATCCACAATATCCGCAGTTTGGCTACGATAAAACAAAGCTTTTAAAAGTGATAGGTGAAATCGACTATCATCGAGGCATGCTCGATGGGTTGTCAAAGCTCTTTAACAAAGATGATATCAGAAATATAGAGATTGATACATTGACAGATGAAGCCATCAATACTTCGCTCATAGAGGGTGAAATTTTTAAAAGAGAAAGTGTTCGGTCTTCTGTACGAAAAAAGCTAGATAAAGATTTTGACGGAAGATATGATAAACACGCAACGCCACATTCAGATAATTTAGTTGCGTTACTTATGGACTGTAGTTTAAATAAAAACCCACTTAGCTTAGAAAGGCTTCATGGTTGGCACAATGCTCTTTTTGAAAAAAATTATAGTGGATTACAAAGAATAGATGTTGCTTCTTTTCGAACAGATGGTGACATGGAAGTTGTATCTGGTGCTATCGGCTTTGAAAAGGTGCACTATAAGGCTCCCCCTGTAGCCAACATCGAAGAAGATATAAATAATTTTTTAAAGTATTGCAATAATAATGATGAAAATATTTATATAAAATCAGCTATTGCGCATCTTTGGTTTGTATCTATTCACCCTTATGATGATGGTAATGGAAGAATTTCTCGTGCTGTTACAGATTATCTTTTGTCAAAAAACACTCTACATACAGAATTTAAATTATATTCTATATCAACTGCTATCAATAATGATCGAAAAGGGTATTACGATACTTTAGAACGCACTACAAATCTATTTTTAAATAAAAATTTTGACATAACCCCTTGGCTCTTTTGGCATCTTAATATTTTGAAAAATGCGATGATAAATGCTTTAAAAAATATAGAGTATGTTGTAGAAAAAACAAAGTTTTGGGATAGATGTAGATTAATATCTCTCAATGAAAGACAAATAAAAGTGTTAAATAAGATACTCGACATTGGAGCTGATAACTTTGAGGGTGGCATAAATACAAAAAAATATATTTCACTCACAAAAGTAAGTAAAGCAACAGCAATTAGAGATATGGTTCAACTCCTAGAACTCGGTTGTATAAAACAAATACAAGGAACAAGCGGTCGCAATGTTCGATATGAAGTTATAATCTAAACCAGACATAAAGCTGTCTAACTTACTGAGTATAATTTAATTTATCAGGAGAAGAAAATGTTAGGAGCAACTATATATTACTACGATAAAAACGGTGACTTAATAGAAGAGATGGATTTAGCGGAGTATGAAAAAATGGCGACTAAAGAGGCTTTTTTGGAATATGTCAAAAACATTCAAGCGACACGAGTTACCATGCACTCAGTTTCAAACAATCATCAAACAAAAGAGTGCATAGAAGAACTTTATATGTCAAACACAGAGGTTTTAAAAACCAAATTATTAGCGAGACCGATAGAGAGTGATACTACTGTAAAATCCGCTCATATTGATGTGCAAGATGAATATCTCTTTTTGTTTGAAGAATCGATTTGGGATGGTATATCGATTTCATCCGTTATAGTTTTAAAAGAACAGTTTTCAAAAAACTTCACAAAAGAAGAAGTTGAAACAGTTTTAGGCAAATATTACAAGGCTGTTGTGAATAAGCGAGCAACATACTCTGTCAATAATGAATATATATTTTATAACTATCAATTTGAAGTTCAATGATAAAGATTACTAAAATATTTCGTAAAACTTTTTTTATGACACTTTTTATAAAACAGAATAAATACCATAGATATGGCGTATTGCTCCATACTTTAGCTCTTTTTTATCACGCTACAAAGCATAAAAAATACAAGATGATTCCAGCTGCCTTGCTGCATGACATTGGCAAACCAATTGCTGCTTTTCAAGATGAGAAAGATAAAGTAACCGGCGAATACTCATTTCATAATCATGAAGAGCTAAGTTATCAGATCATTAAAGATTGGAACATATCTTCTTACACAAAAGATTTGGTACGTTACCACTATCTTATCCGTGGGATGCAAAAAGCGCAAGAAAAAAATCAACTTGGCAAGTACAAACGCATGCAAAGGGCTTATGAAAAGTTAGAAGCTGACTTTGTAAAAGATTTAAAGCTCTTTATGCATTTTGATGATCTTGCGAAAAAATAGAAAGGGAAAATTTATGATATTACATATTCCACATAGTGCAACATACTTACCAGAATCATTTAGTGTTTCATCAAAAACTGATCTTCAAAAAGAGTTTGAAAGAATGACAGATTGGTTTACAGATGAGCTTTTTGATATAAAAAACGTCACAAAACTTGTATCGAAATACAGCAGACTTTACTGTGATATGGAAAGATATAGAGATGACAAAGATGAATCAATGGCTCAAAAGGGTATGGGTGTCTGTTATGAAAAAAACTCTTTTGGCAGAAAACTGCGTGACATATCTGAAGATGAAAAAGAGTTTATAAAATCTACGGTTTATGATGCGCATCATAAAGAGTTGGAACGTGCAGTAGAAGATGAACTTAGCAGAGATGGCAAAGCATTTATAGTTGATTGTCATAGTTTCTCAAATGAGCCACTGCCACATGAAGACAACCAACAACGTCCAGATTTTTGCATAGGAACAGATAGCTTTCATACACCAGATGATTTAACTCAATTAATTGTCGATTTTTTAACTTCAAAAGGTTTTTCTGTTCTTGTCAATGAACCATTTGCTGGGACAATCGTACCTCTAAAGTTTTATGCTAAAGAAAAAAATGTGATTTCAGTAATGATAGAGGTTAATAGAAAACTTTACCTTGATGAAAATTTTAAGAAGAATGATGATTTTGAGAGGATAAAAAGAATAGTTCAAGAGCTTTTACATGTAATAAATATGAGGATAATACAATGAGCAAAATTAATGATATTTCGATTCAAAAAGCACCACTTTTTTTCTCTTTTTTAAAACAAATCATCGCCTTTGATGGTAGCTTAGAAATAGCGCCTGAGCTGCATGAAAAACTTTTTATTACCGGACAATGTGAATGTGGTCAAAAAGATTGCGCAACTGTCTATTTAAGACTTGAAGAGGAATGGAATCCACAATTGATAGACGTTTATTTGATAAACACAAACAAAGGCTTGGTGATCATTCATTTGGAAGAGAATGGATATATGGAAGTTGAAGCACTGGAATATGACGACTATCCATATCAAGCTGAGATAAAAAGAGTATTAGCTGGAGATTTTTCAGCTCCGACAGATGATGAATATTTATCTCTTGAAAACTATTTTAAAGATATAGAGAATGAAGAGATAATCAAAATAATTATAGATGAGTAAGTAAGATGGTAAAAATTTTTGACACGCCAATTACAAAATATCAGGCTTCATTATATGCGCTTGCCATGGGAGATGCGTATGGTGTAGGGTTTGAATTTATGAATGCAAAAGAGATCAAAGAACTTTATCCTCTTCAACTAGAGCATTCTATTGGTGGAGGTCCATTTGAATTTCTAGCAGGCGAGTTTAGCGATGATACTGAGATGGCGGTATTGACACTAGCTTCACTTCAAAGAAAAAAAGCAGTTGATATTTCTCATATTAAAACGCTTTATACACTTTGGGCACATGTCGCCAAAGATATAGGTATTCAAACAGAATCAGCTTTATTAGATGGCATTATCAATCCCAAAGGCGAGGGAAATGGTGCATTGATGCGTGTTTTACCCGCAGCTGCTTACATGTATGAAGTATTGGAGATGTCAGTACCGCAGATAAAAAAAGCTGTTTTAGAGACTAGCGCCATCACGCATGATAATGACATGGTTCATGAAATAAACGATTTTTTTATAGATTTGATGTTTGATCAGCCATTAGAAAAGTATGTCAAGCTGATAGAAGCGTTTTCATCAACATCTGGAAATGACGGATGGATCATGAACACCGCACGAATCGTTTATGAAACACTTTGCCAAGAGAACCTAAGTTTAATGGATGGCTTTTGGAAGATTATATCTTGTGGAGGCGATACTGATACGGCATGTGCAATATATGGAGCATTGCGAGGATATAAAGAGCCATCTTTGGTGACGCAAAAATTATGCGATAAACTCCTTTCTTCTGAGAGTTTAAAACAGTTACGCGATTTTAATGATACGCAACTTCATTGGTATGAACCAGATCCAAAAACACAACCAAGACTATTTGCAGGACAATATCCAGGATCAAGTAAACGCATCTTTAATGTGATAAAACTCTCGTGCATCGCCGAATTGAAAGTTGATTCTATTTTCAATCTCATGGAAGAAAAAGAGTTAGAACGGTTTACACCATACATGAAAGCGATAAAAGCTCTATTGCCAAATTTGACGATTCACTCATCTCCTATTCGAGATATGGATATACCGACACGTCAATATATGGAAGTTATTCTTGATACGATGGATCACGATATAAATAGTGAAAAAAATATTTATGTGCATTGTTGGGGCGGTCATGGACGCACTGGAACAGTAGTCGGCTCATATCTTGTGCGTCATGGGATGAATCCCTATGATGCCTTAGAGCAAATTAAAATACAAAGAAGATTGACACCATTTGGCGATCAGCCATCCCCACAAACACAAGAGCAGATTGATTTTGTGTTTGAGTTGGTAACTGACCTTACGCACCCTTCAGCATTTGTAATTCAGCATAAGCCATTTGATTAGCCCTGATTAGCAACTTTGCTCTTAGTGCGAAGTGATTAATTTTATGTTTAATCTTCAAACATTCAAGTTTGAAAAAAGAGAGCAC
>JBBRBK010000084.1:0-7381 GCA_038205935.1 Campylobacterales bacterium | reverse complement strand
AAAGTAAGTTCTCTTTTGGAACCCATGAAAAAGGTTTCTCTGGCATACAGTATTGGCATCTAAAATTACATCGTTCTGTGACTGAGACGCGGATATAGTCTACTACTCTGTCATAACTATCTATTAGCAAAAAAAATCCTTGATTTTAATAAGTCTTGGATTATATCAGTATGAAGTTTGCAAAGAGTTGATGTTTTAAGAAATCAGAGGGTTTTTAATAATGGATATATAATAAAGTGACAAGGCAAGAGTAAAAGCTAAAGGAGAGATCTCCTTTAGCTCGAAAGATTAGTGTAAATCTTTCCAGATAGAACGTTTCCATAAGTAAGAGAATAGTGCAAATATTACGATAAATATCATCACTTTTTTACCCACTTCTTCGCGCTCAAAACGTTTAGTATCACCAGCATCTGCTAGGTGTTCTATAACTTTATCAGCACTTGCAGCAGTTACACCAACACGTGGCATTGCTGTTCCAGCAAGAAGATTTTGTGGATCTTCCACAAATGTACTTATGTAATGCTCACCGCGTGAACGGATATACATTGAAAGATCTGGAGGCAATTTACCCATATATTTAGTTAATGCATCTTGATAATCAAGAACTTGAATATCAAAAGCTAACTCATCTTTTTTGAATTTGAACGTAGGTTTTTCACCTATTTGTGTCCAATTTTCATATTTCATCGCATGACAACGTCCACAAGCTGTATCAAACGCCATTTTTGGAGTCAATTTGTCTTGCTTAACAGCGATAGACTGTAAGTAAGTAACCATATCAGCTACTTCTTGATCAATATCTCCACCAGCACCGGCAAAAGACGCCATCGGGTGTACTTTTCCACTTTCAGGAGTATATTTATGCTCAACTTTTAGGGCATGTGCAGGATTTTTGATAAGTGCTGCTAAAAATTTAGCATCATATACAACACCCGCATTACTTAAGTCTGGAGGGTTAACACCATAACTTTGTGCACTAGTAACAGCGTCCATTGGAGCTGGCATTCCAGCAGCTGAGATAGCGTGACAGCCACTACATGCACCAGCACCCATAACTAAATCTTTACCGCGAGCGGCGTCGCCAGTTTTAGTTAAAGCTGGAAGATCAGCGTAAGCAAAATGCTCACTCTCTACATGTTTGTGCATTACTGAATGCGCAAACGGCTCTACAAGATAATATGTAACAAGCGTAAAAACTGTAACAACAGCTAATATAAATAATTCTTTCATTTTCTATTTCCCCTTACGCTTTTTTCTCTAGCATAGTGATTATTGGAAGTGCAATCCATAAACCAATAAACGTTAATGCCGCATAAAAACCTATTGAACCATATGGTTCTATTGGCGGTACTTTACCCATAGATGTTAAGACAATCATGTCAATAAGCATAGCCCAAAACCATATAAAGAACAATCCACGACGACTTGCAGGAACAGCGTTTGGACTTCTGTCTAAAAACGGTAACAAGAAGAAAATAACTTGCGCAAAACCAAATGCCATTAGACCAACATTTGTAGAGAATGGACGTAAAATCTCATAAGACCATAAAAAGTACCACTCAGGATAAATATGCGCTGGAGTTTTTAGTCCATCAGCTGGATCAAAGTTTACCGGGTCCATCGCAAAATCATAGTGGAAAAACACTAGGTAAAAGAAGAAAATCAAAAAGATTCCTACAACAAACATATCTTTACTCATAAAGTCATTAGCAAATGCGATAACTTTTGAATGTTTTTTATCACCCGCTTTGTATTTTGCAGCTTCTTTTTCAAAATCGATCTCTTCACCGTCTTGATTGTTAACGTGAGGAAGACGAAGTGCTCCAAAGTGAAGACCAATAACACCCATAATAGCCAATGGCAATAGTAAAACGTGTAACATAAAGAAACGATTCAAGAATGCTTGAGCAGGAACATAATCCCCACGAATCCATTCAACGATTCCATCTGCGTGTAATCCACCAAGACTAAAAAGGTTCGTAATAACCATACCAGCCCAGTAGCTCATTTGACCCCATGGAAGCATATAACCAGAAAACGCTTCAGCAGAGAAAGTAACAAATAAAAGCATACCAGAGATCCAGATCATCTCACGGCCATTTTTATATGAACCATAATAGATACCTGTAAACATATGGATATAAATTACTAAAAATACAACAGATGCCGCAACACCGTGTACATGTCTCCATAACCATCCAAAATCCACTTCACGCATAATAGTGTAGTTTACACTGTCAAATGCGGTATTGACGTTTGGTTGATAATACATCAATAGGAAAATTCCTGAAACTAATAAAAGAGCGAAAGTAATAGCCAAAACCATACCCATAGCCCACAAAAAGTTTATATTTTTTGGAATCCAATACTCAGTTGCCATAACACGACGAACTGTGTCAATCCCTAGGCGTTGGTTCAGCCAATCATGAACACTTGTTGCTTTTGTAAAATGTGCCATCTATTACTCCTCCTTACAGCGTTATGCCAGTTTCTTTCATTTTTTTGTACTCAGGACCCTCTTCACCAAGAACCAATTTATTTCCATCTATTTTAAAAGGAGGAATATCAAGGCCGCGTGGAGGTGGAGCTTTTGTAACCATACCGGTAAAATCATACATACCACCATGACATGCACATAAGAATGTTTCATCTTTAGAGTCATATCCAGGAATACATCCAAGGTGAGTACAAAGGCCGATACAGACCATATAATGTTCCCCATTTACAAGAACATCACGAGCTTTGTCTGCTTCATTTTGTTTAGCAATCATTTCTGCTGTTTTTTTCAAAACGAAGATAGGTTTTCCTCTCCATTTTTCTACCACAAGTTCATTCTCTTTATATGCTGACATATCCAGAGTCGTGAAACCCGCAGAACGTACGCTTGGAAGTGGATCCCAAGATTTTTTCATAGCATAAAGAGAGGCGACTGCTCCGACACCTGCAACGGCACCGAAGGCTTTACCCATAAAACCTCTTCTTCCATTTTTCATAGTATTTCCTCACTACATTTAGAATTGTAAACTGAATCCTATATCAATCTCTCTTAAAAATCTATAAATAGAACTTATCTTTAAGATAATTTACAAGTTTGATACTATTTTGTGGCACTTGGTTATAAGAATGTGATAAATTTTGAGAAATTGCAGTGCTTAAAAGAGTTTTATCAAAATCGTTTATCACAGGAATATTAAGTTCTAAGAAAAGTTTAATAAATTCATTGGAATAATCAGGACGTATCAAGTATATTGGCCTTCCACCGCTTGCAAGAGAATCCAACACAGCTTGTGGAGATGATGTAATTAAGATTTTTGAAGCAGTGATAAACTCATCATACTCTTCAAATTCATAGTACTTTTTGAATTTTTTCTTTAACATCTCTTCATAATCAAAAAAGTAGTAAAAACCCAGTAAAAGCTCTGCATTTAACCCTTCTAATATATCAAGATGTTTCTCCAAGTCCTTTTCATAATCATCATCGCCAAAGAAAAATCCTATTTCGATAGTTTTTTCGAACTCTCCAAAGTACTTATCGGCAACGATAACACTCTTACATGTAAGCGCCTCTTCAACATAAGGCGATATCAGAAACTCATTTTCTTCGCGCTTATCGTCTGGATCATCACTCACTCTGATAAACTTTGAAAAGTAAGATCTCATATCCTCAAGCATTAAAGGATTTGCCTCGGCACTGTCAAAAATCAGGGCATCACCGTGATGGGTAATATTGACGATATTTCTCACCAAGTCTATGCCAACACTATTTTTTACACCGAAATGTCTCGCTTCATGAGCAATACGAAAATCAGAACATAAAAGTGTAACTTCATCATCGCCAAGTGCATTTAAAATCGCCACAGCACGTCTAAATCTATCTAGTCCGACTCTATGACCTGTATCTACATAATAAAATTTTTTCATCTGTGCTAACCTTTTAAACTATTTTTGTGATTCTACACAATAGTCAATAAAAAGCTTCCTATGACTTGTAAGAGATAAATTTTTACTATCTTAAACAAATTCTACTTCGATGCGATTCTCATCGCTAGCTTACGCGCAAATGGGAACACGAGCAGTATTGTCGGAAAAGCAATAGCATACGCAACCACCCATGCATGTAACCAAATCCCGATAAACTGATCTACATATCCCAGATTTATAAGCGTGATCGCTCCTGACATGATGAAACTCATAAATCCCGAGAGAAGCAGAGCTTGAACTTGATGTAAATATTTGATAGAAACCATAGAACTCCTTTTTTTAATGCTTACATGTAAGCGAGTTTTTTATTTTTTATTTTGTAAATATTCATAAGCGATACGCTCAGCTTCTTTCCCGCTGGCGCCATCGCCTTTTATGTTAAAAGCGAAGAGTTTTGTCTTATCATCTTGCTTCACAAATCCTACAAACCAGCCGACATTGGCAGAACTGCCAGTTTTTCCTGCAAGCTGATAATCTCCATGCTTTTTTAAAGTGATAATATCTTTAGCGATATTCATGGCACGAGATGAAAACGGCAAATCATTACGAACAAGACGAGAGAGAAAATCTACTTGCTCATTTGGCGAGATTTTCAAACTTCCCTTCCCAAGCCAAAAGTCCGTCAATGTACGCGAAGTATCCTCATTTCCATAATGTGCTTTTCTTACATATTCTAGCATCTGTTTTGCTCCGATGCGTCGCGCCATCTCCTGATAAAACCAAACAGCAGATACAGCAATGGCCGTGCGCATAGAGTGGTCATGATTCCACACTGGATATTCACGAACCACGCCATCCCATTTTACAGTTTCATTTTCATCTTTGATGGCACCTGTATCAAGCGCTATCATCGTATTTAATATTTTAAATGTAGAACAAGGATTTTGACGTTCATCTGCATGTGTTCCAAAAACAGTTCGTTTTGAACTGTTCAAATCCAAAATAACCGCGGTTCCATCATACTTACCAAAGTTTGGTTCTTGTGCAAACAAAGGTAAAATCAGCATACATAAAATTAGTAGTTTTGACATTTTTTATCCTTTATGGTTGGGGAAATTATAAATCATCTCAACTTAAGTTTTATTATTTTAGTGCTTTGGCCGGCTTAATCTTCTATTTGTATATTCTCAAATTGTGTATCCAACAACTCTTCTAAATCACTCGGGGAAAGTTCCACTTCCAAGCCTCTCTTGCCAGCGCTTACAAAGATACTTTCATAGTTTTTTGCACTTGTATCTATAACCGTTCTTAGCTTTTTTTTCTGTCCTAATGGACTCACACCGCCAAGGACATAGCCGGTTGTTTTTTCTACATCTTTGGCATCTGCCATTGAAACTTTTTTTACACCTAGTAGCTTTGCCATCGCTTTGAGACTCAGTTTACTTGAGACAGCAACGATGCCTACTGCTAGTTCTTGTTTATCCGTAGAAACTATCAATGTTTTAAAAATTTGTTCTTGTGCAACGCCTAGCTTAACTGCCGCCTCTTCTCCATACGAACTCCATGTGCTCTCGTGCACATACTGATGAAGTTTATATTTTTTCTTTAATTTTTTTAATATTTTAATACACGGTGTCATCAATCCCTACTCATTTACTGTTGTAAACTCTTATATTTTTTCTTACATGTAAGAACTTTTTTTCAGTTTTTATTGTTTACAAAAACAATCATTTTCATGGTCATTCACCATCCCGCAAGCCTGCATAAATGCGTAGATAGTCACAGAACCTAGAAATTTGAATCCTCTTTTTTTGAGATCTTTGGTTATCTCATCGGAGATATTTGAAGTTGTCATAGCTCGTTTATAATCAGCAATATCATGGCTTATCGGTTTCCCATCCACTTTACTCCAAAAATAGTTATCTATTGAGCCAAACTCAGTGACTATCTCTACAAAACCTTTGGCATTTTGGATGATCGCTTCTATCTTTTTTCTGTGTTTGATAACTAATCCGCTTTGGATGATTCGCTCTATATCTGTTTGTGAATATAAAGCCACTTTTTGCAGATCAAAGTTATCAAAAACTTCGCGGTATCCTTCACGTTTTTTCAAAATAGTCAACCAACTAAGCCCTGCGCTTTGGGTTTCAAGCGAAAAAAGCTCAAAGAGTGCTTTCTCATCATGCAAAGGTTTCCCCCACTCATTATCGTGGTAAGAAATATAAATGGGCTCATTCATCTTGACCCAAACGCATCTTTTTTGATTCATATTCATTTTGATTGATTCATATGCTATAAGTATCTTTTTACGTTCTATGCCCCATCTATATCCGCTCATCGCTCCACTTTTTGAGATAACTCTGTGACATGGGATGAGATAGCCGATGTGGTTTTTACCTATGGCACTTGCCACGGCGCGTACAGCTTCTGGTTTATCTAAAAAATTTGCAATATCTTGATAAGTAGAGACCACGCCATTTGGCAAATTTAATAGTGCTTTCCAAACACTCATCTGGAAATCTGTGCCCTTAAGAACTAGAGGATATCGTATATTTTTAATGAAGATATTGTCTAAATACTCTTTGGCTCTTAAATCATCATGTAAAAGATCAGCGTTTTCCCAAAGCTCTTGAAAGTGATTGAATATCTGATCTCTGTTTGCATCTATAAACCCAAGATAACACACACCCTTACATGTAAAGCCAATCAACGCTTCACCAAACGGAGTCTCGCCATAACCATAAGTGATATGAACATCTTTTTCAAGCTCGCGATAATTACTTAAGGAGATTTCAGGCGTGTCCATACTTTGCAGACCTCACAAATTTTTTAAAAGTATATCTCTTACATGTAAGAAATACAATCATAAAACTACTACTTTATTTCATTTGAATTTAAACTTTTAAAAAATTATTGTACAGATGTGGGCGTAATAAAATAAGTTTTTACTACACCAAGCTTGTTTACTTTGATTTTTTCGCAGACATTTTTATATAAATATGTAAGATCTCTAATGCGGCAGGCGTCATCCCAGAAATTTGCAATGCGGCTTGTAAAGTTGGTGGATTGAAACGATTTAATTTTTCAACAATCTCTTTAGAAAGTCCGCTTACAGAAGCAAAATCAAACGATTCTGGAATTGCCACCAATAGGTATTTTTTCATCTTTTCGATCTCTTGACTTTGCTTGTCAACATATCTTGAGTATTTTGCTTCTACTAAGATCTCTTCTTTTATATAATCATCAAATTTGCTAAGTTCTGGAACAAGGGCAACCATTTTTTCTATAGTAAAACTTTTTCTCGCCACCAACTGCTCTGCAAGTATCGTATCATTGACTTTCTCTTCATCGATACTCTCAAGAAAAGTTATAAACTCTTTGTTTGGAGTAAATTTTGTGTTTTGAAGTAGTTCCATACCCTCAGCGATCTGCGCTTTTTTAAGGATCACTTTTTTGTATG
>JBBRBK010000083.1:0-7502 GCA_038205935.1 Campylobacterales bacterium | reverse complement strand
AAAACCTCTTCCGTGTTCACCAGCACGAGCAGCTTCAATGGCAGCATTGAGTGCTAAAAGATTTGTTTGATCGGCTATGTCTTTAATGACATTAAGAATATGTTTTACTTGATCTGCGTCAGTTTTTAAAATTGAAAGTTCATGAGACAATTCATTTTCAGTTGTTACAAAAGAACCCACTTCACAGCTCAATTGTTCAAGGGAATTTTTTGCGATATCAAGCTCATCATTTGCCTCTTTGACATTTTTTTGAGTCTCAAGTGTCGTTTGTATATTATGTTCTAAAAGCTCTTTAATAAAAATACTTTTCTTGGTTGTTTTATCGACTATGGTTTTTTCTTGAAGGGTTCCTTTGTTGATAACTTCGCTTGAATTTTGAATCTTTGATGCTATATTTGTGTTTTGAATTCCAAGCGTCTTTACATTATTGATAGTTTCTTGAATCATATTTATAAATTTATTCACTTCTTTTGCGGCATCCGTAAATTCGTTGTCATTTTTTGTGTTCAAGCGTTTTGTGAGATCTTTATCTCCATCAACCAATTCTGAGATATGCACTTTTAAATTGCTAAGAGGAGAAAAAATCTCTTTTTTGAAAAACACGCCTGAGAGTATAATAAACACAATACTTCCAAGAATAAAATTGATGGCTAACGTTGTTTGTGTAGCACTAATATCCGCATCATTTTTATCTAAAGATATAGTCAAATCCATAGCTCCAAGGACATCTCCCTCATGAGCATTATAGTGACAAGAAAGACATTGAGCTTCTGCGATCATGGGACGAATCATACGAATGGTGTGATGATTTGTATCTCTTTGCTCTTCGATTTGCATTGTATGGCTTTTCAAAACATTGAGTACTAAAAGATCAGTCGTAAACTTTTCATTTGGTGCAAAAATGTCAATAACCGCTTGCGATTTTAAGACTTTTAAAGATTGAATACCATCGATTTTACTCGCTACATGTAAAGAGTTTTGAACCATCTTAGAATCACCAACAAGCATAGTTCCAGTAAGTGTTTGAAAGATAGATTCGCTAAGCATTGTGAGTGATTTTTCAGTTGTCTTGTGAGAAAGTTCATGTAAAGTTTTTGACAAATAATAGTTTGTACTAACCATTACAATAACACTCAGCGATATAATAGAAAAAATAACTTTTGATTTGACGTTAGTTAACATAAAAAACACTCTCCCAAATTAAGCTGAATTTTTTTGATTGTAATTCGAGTTTGCATCATTTGCGTTATTTTGAAGAGGAATAAGTGTTCCCTCTATATAGTAACCAACGCCCGAAACAGTTTTTATTATGTCTGATTGCAACTTACTTCGCATCCTCCACACAAGTGTTCTGACATTATTTTCACTTACGTTTGTTTTGCCCCATATATATTTTATGATCTGTTCAAAATTTATAGTATGTCCAATGTTAGATAGAAGCAGTTGAATAAAAAGGTTTTCTTTTTTAGTGAGTGCAAGTCTCTTATTTTGATAAAAAGTCTCGCATGTGCTTGAATGAAAATACAACTCTTTTCCAAAACCTACTATAGGGTTTTCAACTATCTCTTTTCCAAAAAGTAATTGTCTTAAATTTCTATTTTCATTTTTAATATGAATAAAACTTTCTTCGCTATTTTTTTCTTTGTCAAATTTACGTAATCTCATTTGAATCATTGCATGTAAGCTTAAGACATTAAATGGTTTGATAAGGAAGCCACATAATTCCATACAACAAATATCTTTTAATAGGTTTGGATCTATTGAATTTGTGCAGATAATACATGGAAACTCTGCTTTAATAATATATTTTGCCCATTTTGCAGCATGTCTAATATCATCAAATATATTATTCACAATAACAACATCTGGTAGAAAATTTTTTAATTTATTTTTTACTTTTGCCATGTGTTGATTTATCGACATCACTTGATATCCATAATTTTGCAATGATAATTTAATGTCAGATGCACTATTCTCATCATTTTCAATAATTAAAACTTTATATTTGTTCATGTATCAATCCTAAAAATACTCAATTTAGTTTAGATCAATAAATGAATGAGTATTCATTTATTATGTGAAGAAATTATAGAGACTTTATTTATTATTGTCAAGGAATTGAGTAAATTTTGCTCTAATTAAATCTATAAACTATCGAAAGATTATTTCTAAATCATTTGACAATAACGATCTATCAAGTTTTTTAAGAGAGATTTTTAGATCGCCGATATTTTCTTCTGTGTCAAGAAAATTTTGAAGATAATATTTGTGCTTATAGCCTCGTGTTACAAGATCATTGATAATGAAGTTAATATCTTTTTCATCCAGCAGATCTGCATGTACAGTTGTTCTGACTTCAAACTTTATACTGCTCGCTAAAAGATAATCCAAAGTTTTACAAAACTGTTCAAACTTATTTGACTTCGTTATTTGAGAAAATTTGTACTCAGGGGCTTTATAATCAAGTGCGATGTAGTCAATCAGATCTAAGTCGCACAAAGTTTGCAGTGTTTGAAAGTTTGTTCCGTTCGTATCAAGTTTGATTTTAAAACCAAGACTTTTTATCTCTTTACACAGGGGCACCAAATCATAATCTGTCGCCTCGCCGCCTGAGAGAACAACCCCATCAAGTAAACCAACTCTTGTTTTTAAAAAAATTATGACATCCTCAAGAGTATAGTTTCCTTTTTTAGCAAAAACTATCTCTTTGTTGTAGCAGTATTCACACCGCATATTACATCCAGCAAACCAGATAATACATGCTAAATGCTCTGGGTAATCAAGATGTGTAAACTTTGTGATGTCATAAACGACTTTAGTGTTCAATAAACTGTTTTCTCTGTCTGTGCTCACCGATTTTTCCTAAATTGAAACTTTCAACTGGTCTGTGATACCCCATCACTCTCGTATAAACTGTGCATTTTTGTCTTTTTTCCCTTAACATATCTAGAATTTCATTTTTACTCATTTTTTACTCCTTAGTTTTTTAGGTCCCCTACGAAGCTCCCGGAGGCTATTCAAGGAGCTTCGCAAGAGACCTATTTAGATCAGTTAAGATACTTCTAGTGTTTGAATTTCATACTCTGCCATCAATTCTTCATCGCATTTTGGGCAGAATTCATGCTCTCCTGCAATATAACCATGTTTTGGACACACCGAAAACAAAGGTGTGATGGTTATATATGGAAGTCTGAAGTTTGATATAACATTTTTGACTAGCTTTCTACAAGCCTCAGTAGAACTCACTTGTTCTTGCATGTAGAGGTGAAGCACCGTTCCTCCCGTATATTTGCATTGAAGATCATCTTGTAATTCCAATGCTTCAAATGGATCATTTGTCAAATCAACTGGAATCTGAGAAGAGTTTGTATAATAGATATTTTCATCTTTTCCAGCTTGGATAATAGAATCACCATATCTTTTCTTGTCTTCTTTGGCAAATCTATATGTAGTTCCCTCGGCAGGAGTCGCTTCAAGATTGTAAAGATTGCCTGTTTCCTCTTGATACTCAACCATTTTCTCTCTAATATGATTTAATATCTCAGTTGTAAAAGATATTCCTTCGTTCGAACTAATATCATAACTGTCACTTGTAAAGTTTCTAATCATCTCATTGATGCCATTGACACCGATGGTCGAAAAGTGGTTTTTAAATCCCGGAAGATATCTTTTAGTATAAGGAAAAAGACCTCTGTCATACATCTCTTGAATAAAAACTCTTTTTTTCTCCAAAGTCGATTTTGCATAATTCATAAGCTCATCGATTCTCGCCATAAGGGCGTGTTTATCCCCTTTGTATAAAAATCCAAGTCTCGCCATATTGAGAGTGACGACGCCTATACTTCCCGTCATCTCGGCACTGCCAAAAAGCCCGCCGCCGCGTTTAAGAAGCTCGCGAAGATCAAGCTGTAAACGACAACACATACTTCTTACATGTCCGGGTTTATACGCTTCATCATTGGCAATTAACTGTCCATTTACATCTCTTTTATACTGACTTCCTATAAAGTTTTGGAAGTAAGAAGAACCTACTTTTGCTGTATTTTCAAACAAGACATCTGTATTTTCTCCATACCAGTCAAAATCTTCTGTTATATTTACAGTCGGAATAGGAAACGTGAAAGGCTGTCCCGTTTTATCACCTTCAGTCATAATTTCATAATAAGCTTTATTGATCTGATTCATCTCACTTTGAAAATGTTTGTATGTCATATCTTCAAGTTTTTCGCAGCCTCTCTCATTTGCAACTGCTAAAAGTTCTCTGTCCAATCTATCTTTTAGGAGATGTCTTTGCTTACATGTAGGGATTTGATCTTTAAGATCATCAGGCACTGTCCAATCAATTGTAATGTTTGTAAATGGCGACTGTCCCCAACGAGCAGGCACATTAAGGTTATAGATAAAACTTCTTATCGCTTTTTTAATCTCTTTATATGGCAGTTTGTCTGCAAAAGCATACGGTGCAAGATAAGTGTCAAAGGATGAAAAAGCCTGAGCACCCGCCCATTCACTTTGCAATATCCCTAAAAAGTTTGCCATCTGTCCAAGCGCTTCGCGGAAATGTTTTGGAGCATCACTTTCAACTCTGCCTCGCACTCCGTTAAAGCCCTCATCAAGAAGCGCTCTTAAACTCCAGCCAGCGCAATATCCAGTCAAACAGTCAAGATCATGAATATGATAATCCCCATTTCTGTGAGCATATCCTTCCTCTTTTGAGTAGATTTTATCGAGCCAATAATTTGCTATCACTTTGCCTGCAGTGTTGTTCACAAGTCCAGCATTTGAGTAGCCGGTATTTGAATTTGCTTTGATCCGCCAATCAGTACCGCTGATATATTCCTCTATCGTCTGAGTAGAGTTAATGTATGTGGTATCTTCTTCAAGCAGATTTTCTCTCTGCATTTTATGAGTATGACGATAGAGGATAAACGAGCGCATCACTTCAAAATATCTTGCTTTATAGAGCTCTTTTTCTATTGAATCTTGAATATCTTCAACAGCTACAGCTCTTTTGCTTTTAAGTTTTTCTAGTACATTAAAAAACACTGCACTGTCATAAGCAATATGTTCACTTTTAAAAGCTTTTTTTATGGCATCTTCAATCTTAAAGGCCATAAACTCTTTATGTGTGCCATCTCGTTTTAAAATTTTCTCAATCATAATCATCTCCAAATATTTTAGTAGTTTATAGGAAGATGAGTTAAGCGCTTATAACAATTCGTGTCACTTTTGTGTCACGAAGCGATTAGTTTTCTCTTTCGTCTTTGAGTTTGAGTGAGGTAAAAAAAGAGGCTGTAAGTACCAAAGACGTGATGGTGTAAAGCATTGTATAGTTGCTTACATGTAAGATCAATCCTCCAGCTATTGAAAAAAACATCCCAAAAGAAACAAGATTAATTTGCAGTGCAACATACAAAGGACGTTTCTCTGGCGGTGCTAAAATTAAGATGAGATTTCCTGAAGCAATGCGATTGCCATCGGCTGCTGCTCCGATAAGAAAAAATATCAACATATATTCATAAAGGGTAGAGGCAAAAAATGCCATTAAAACCGCGACAAGGTGTAGTATTATCGAGAGGTTTGCCGTGTGTCTATTTCTCCCTTTACCGCTGAGTTTTCCCCATAAAAGATTACTAAGCATTGCACCAACCATCTGAGTGGTTATAAGTATACCAATAGCAGAAGCACTGAGATCTATTTTAGTTTTAGCGTCAAGGATAATAAAAGGCAAGGCTATAAGATAACCATACGCTAATAAAAATGTAGTGATTTGAATACGGAGATCTGTATCTGATTTAAATATATCTAGGGCGTTATGTAAGAATTTTTTAAAAGAATTTTCTCTTGGTGCAATTTCCTGTTTTATGGGCTCATCTACAGTTGCAAAAGCCAAATAACCAAATCCCATAAAAAATGAACTGATAATAAAAAGATATCCATAACTTAATGGCGGCTCAAATATTTTTAGTATTAACGCTGCGAGTGAACCACTTATTAAGCCACCAAAAGCAGTAAAGAACTGTCTGTAAGCCATACTCTTACCACGAAATTTATGCGTAAAGATCTTTGCGAGAATATCTTTAAAATAGATCGCTCCAAAACCGGCACTAAAAGAGAAGATAAAAAGACCAAAACCAATACTAAAGAGCGTGATATCTGGATGAGATTTACCAAAGATAACAATTGAGACGCCTATCCCAAACCATGCGAGAAAACGTATAAGAAAAACGCGTCTAAGATAAGGCAACATCCGCTCATAACTTTGGGCTTGAAAAGCCGCCAACATCTGCACTATAATCGCACCTCCACGCAATAAAGACGAAAAGAAACCAACTAAAAGCGAGCCTCC
Source organism: Campylobacterales bacterium (assembly GCA_038205935.1). Classification (GTDB taxonomy): domain Bacteria; phylum Campylobacterota; class Campylobacteria; order Campylobacterales; family Sulfurimonadaceae; genus Hydrocurvibacter. Next base: position 1,153 of record JBBRBK010000083.1, on the reverse strand, counting down.
TCCAAATGCATTGACAATTAATGGAAGGATGGTCGAAGGTTCTGCAATAGTCGTACCAATAGAGAGAAAAAATCCGTGAAGAATATTTTTAATATGATTGGAATTTTTATCCATTTTGTACCTTTATTCTTCATTTTTACATCAATACTATACTCTTTCTTGATTTGTATCATATCATATCCTAAACGTATGATATATACTAAGCCAACTAAAATAAACAACATTAGTCGCGTAAAAAAAGGTGGAAATTTTCAGAGGAGAACAATGTTATGAGATCATTGATTATATCGATTATTGTCGCAACTTCAATTATATTGTTGCTATCATTATCAGGTCTACTCACTAAAAAAGAGAGCAAACCGTTCACTGATGACGAGTTAAGACAAGCCGCATTATCTAAAAATATGTCAAGCAATCCAAGCACCTATAAAGAGCTTTTAAAAGTTGTTGATACTCCAGAAAATAGATTAAGTAAAGATAAAATCGCTTTAGGTAAAGAGCTCTATTTTAATACAATTTTATCCAAAGACCAAGATATCAGCTGCAATACTTGTCATATGATAGACAAAGACAATAATAAAAATAAACCTTATTCAAGTATGCTTCTCTCATCTTCTAAAACTTCTCCAAAAGATTGTGTTGTGTGTCACTTGTCGGATCAAAGCGGTACAGACAGACTCTCAACTGCCATCGGAGAACATCAACAAGAAAATCCTTTTCATTTAAATACACTGAGTATTTTAAATTCTGCATTAGCCAAACATCTAACTTGGAGCGGAGAAGTCGATACCGTAGAGCAAGAAGCTGGAGATTCGATCAAAGATCCTTACAAAATGAATATGAACCCATCGGAAGTTGAGCAAAGACTCTCTTTAGATAAAACGTATGTAGAAAAATTTCAAAAAGTATTTAAAGATACTCAGCACATGCAAGCTCCGACACTTACTTTTTTAAATGTACAAAAAGCTCTAGGAGCTTATGTCAGAACACTTTTAACTCGCGGAGATTATGATAGATTTTTAGACGGAGACAATAATGCGATGAGTGAAAAAGCGAAAAGAGGTTTGGCAAACTTTATCACTTTTGGCTGTAAAGGATGTCACACCGGAAAAAGCGTCGGAGGACAAAGCATACAAAAATTTCCACTTAGAAC
>JBBRBK010000082.1:0-7851 GCA_038205935.1 Campylobacterales bacterium | reverse complement strand
TCCAAAGAAACATTTCATATCATATCCGCTAGCCTTTACAAGCTTCTCAGCCGCACGTGCTTGAGGTGCGATGTAGTAAAGATTTGACATATGGATCATATTTTTTGCTTGAGAACATAATGCATTTGTCAGTCTTTCATTTCCATGACCGACACTTACAACGGCGATGCCAGAAGTAAAATCAATATAATCTTTACCATTTGCATCAATCAATTTCGCATTTTTACCACTTACAAATTCTACGTCCGCTCTTGCGTAAGTAGGTAAAATATATTTATTATCTAGTTCTTTTATTGTCATTTTAAACCTTAATTCTGATTTCTATCTTATGCTCGAAATTATACATCTAATTTTCCAACATCTTACTTATAGCTTCCATCGAAGTGTCTGATCTTTCAAGACCTAAGTGTGGGGCATCTTTTACTTCCACGAGCTTTACATGTAAGCCATGTTTTTTTGCAAGTGTGTAAAAATCTTTTGTCACTTCTGGTTTTGAGACTTCGTCTTTTGTTCCGTAGATAAGCAAGAAGTTCGCGTTTTTATCTATCTTGTCAAGGACATCATCTGCTGAAATAATATCTTTCTCTTTTGAGACTTCATGGATATCATATCTCCCGCCTGCGAGTACTATATTTTGGATAAGACCGGGATTTATTCCCATGAGTGTCGCGCCCATGATTGCTCCCGCTGAGTGACCTACATAGTTGATAGCTTTTGCTTTATATTTTTCTTTTAAAGCTGTGACAAGCGCATCTAAAAACTTTATATAGTCTTTGTGTGCGGCAAGTTTTTTCGTTTTGTCATGAGAAAGTGCCTGAAAATGATTGGTCGATGAACCTGAATAACCCGGCAGTGCAACAGCGACTGTCGTTATATCTGTGCGCATTGCAAGATCATCGGCAAATGTTGAATACGCTGAGAGCACATCAGCACCCTCTTTCCACGTACCGTGAACTAAGATGGTCAAAGAACCTTCTTTATCTCCCTTTGCCTCTTTATACTCGATACACTCACCACCAGCAAAGATAAAACCATTGCCTTTTACTTCACACTGTTGTTTTGATACCGTATCAGCCATAACACTTGTAGATACAAACAATGAAATGACAAATATATAGATTAACTTAGCGTACATTGGAGCTCCTTTAAATTGCTGTTACTTTAACCTTGTTTTGCTGAAAAACTGCACTATTTCCCTCATAACTTCGTTTTGAAGTTGTAAGATTATTTACTCCATTTGTTCCAGAATATATAAGCACGCAATCTTTTCTAAGTCTTTCATCAAGCCCTACATGTAAGCGTAAAGTTCCGCTAACTGAGGACACTTCTATGAACTGATTTTCTGCGTAGCCAAGAGAAGGGTGCAAATAAACTTTATCAGTTGTTTTAAATTGTGAATTAAGGCTTGTTGCGGACTTACATGTAAGTAGATAAAGCTCATCACTCTCATCTCTGTCGCTATCTAACTCCTCTAAAAACAAAAATTCGTCATCATCTGTTGTAAAACCATTTTCATAAGAGATCTGTTCTCTTCCCTTTACTTTCAAAAGATCTTCTTCATTTTTTGCAGAAAAAGATCTAAAATGTGCAATATATTCCTCTTCACTCTTGAGTGAAATCTCAAAAGTGTCGCAAAGATATTTTGTCAGTTCGTACTCACTTATACCTATTTCACTCACTTTTTGACGAGGCATCTCATACATGTAATGCGTCGAGTAAGAGGTTCTGATATCATTTTTTTCCAAGAATGTTTTTGCTGGAATGATGAGATCTGCCATTTTTGATGTTTCGTTTTCATAGAGTCCGAAATAGATTATATTATTTACTTTTTGAAGTTCTTCTACCACTCTTGGTGTGTTTGGCATCTGATTTGCAGGATTACTTCCTTGGATGAAAACAGTATCAAAATCACCAAATTTTGTATCGACTTTACTTACTTTTTTTGCCTTACATGTAAGCATAAATGGCGAATTGATTCCTCTTTTAGATGAACCAAGATAACTCACTCCGCACCCCTCTTTTCCAAAGAGGCCAAACAATACACCAAAAGCATCGATGGCACGCATCACATCTGCACCATCAAGATATTTTTGAATCCCGACTCCGCAAAGGATGGCTACTTTCTTCCCTTTAACAAGTTCTAAAAACTTACCGATATCTCCTAAAGTCGCACCAATATTATCTAAAACTGCTTTAATACGGATAGTTTGTGTGAGTTCATAAAACTCTTCATATTCTGGAGCATATTTTTCTACAAACTCCTTATCTACACCACCTTCAATAAATAAAAAACGTGATAGAAGCATCGCAAACTCGGCATCTCCATGAGGTTTTATCTGTACATGTAAGTCAGCTGTTTGTGCGATCTTTGTTTTTACTGGATCGATGACAATAATCTTTTTATCTTTTAAAAGTGGTAAAAAATGTGATGATGTCGTGTGTGGATTTCTTCCCCAAAAGACGACAACTTCAGATTTGGCTATCTGCTGGGGTGTCATTATGTCATTGTGACCTCGTCCAGCGATGATACCCGCTTCACCAGCTCCATCACACAAACTTCCATCTGTGAGCGTTGCATCTTTACTTGCAAAGAAATGATCCGTTACTTCTTGCATCAAAGCAAAATTTCCATTACCTCTATAATGAAGAGTTTTTTTACTTTCTTTTATGATTTTGACAAGATGAGCAAGAGCTTCATCCATCGTGATGATTTTACCTTTAAATCTGGGCTGTTCAATTCTTGAAAAAGTTTCATAATGGTTAAGATGAGGACATAAAAAGCCCTGAGTAAATCCCTCTTTTAAAGCTTTTAACTTTCCATCTGTATATTTGATGGAACAAGTGTCATAACAATCGAGTGGACAGGCTGTAATAGTATTCAAAATTAATCCTTATGTTCTTTAAGAGCCTGAATTCTACTCATATATCACTTTTAATTAGATAATGGCAAATATCTAGGCACATAATCTCATATTCATTTTTATTTCGATAATATTGCGTATTATTGCACACAAGGAAGATGATATGTCTATATTAGACAATGTAGATGCGTCTACAAATTTAGCAAAAAACAATGAAGTACAACTTTTAGTATTTAAGGTCAGTCATAATCCAGATGCAGCATTTTATGCGATCAATGTTTTTAAGACAAGAGAAGTAGTTGAATCAAAAAATCATTACCTCACGCAGATCCCTTCATCACATCCTATGCTTGAAGGAACGATAACCCTCAGAGGCATTCAGATTCCAATTCTCAATCTTCCAGCATGGCTGAATATGACACTCTCTAAAGAAGAGATTAAAAAATCCAATATTCTTATATGTGATTTTAATGGCATCATCATTGGTCTTCGTATTATGTCAGCATTTAGAGTTGTTAAAAAGAACTGGAGCGAAATGCATGCACCAGAGAGCTACAGCGTAGGCGAGAACAGTGTAGTTATGAACGATACAAGACTTGAAGATGGAAGTATGTGTTTGGTTTTGGACTATGAAAAACTTTTGGCGGATGTTGTGCCTCAAGCAATGGTCGATGTGAATGAAGGCAAACGTGCCATTGATGTTCCAATGAAACTAAGAAAAGGCACTGTTTTAATAGCAGAGGATTCTAAAACTGCTCAAAGACATCTTATTCAGATATTTGAAAATGCAAATCTCAAATATAAAATATTTAATAATGGCAAGCTTTTACTCGATTATATTGCATCACTCGATGATCCATCCATTATTCCTGCAGTCATTACAGATATTGAGATGCCTGAAATATCTGGATTTACAGTTATCCAAGAGTTGCGCGCAAATCCTATAACAGCGCAAATACCAATTATCGTCAACAGTTCAATGACAGGTGATAACAATAAACGTGAAGCTACTGGACTTGGAGCTGATGGCTTTATTGATAAGACAAAAAGTCATAATATCATACCACTAGTTGTAGAAGCTATGAACGCAAGAGAAAACGCTTAAATATCAAGTTTACAGAAGAAGCAAAACTCTTACATGTAAAGATCTTTACATGTAAGAGCTTATTTAAAGATAGAAAGAAGTACTCCAGCTGCGACAACTGAACCAATAACACCTGCAACATTTGGACCCATAGCATGCATTAAAAGCATGTTTGTTCTGTCATATTCCATACCTACTTTGTTTGATACACGAGCCGCCATAGGAACTGCTGAAACTCCAGCTGAACCGATAAGTGGATTGATTTTGTGTCCTGGAAACATATTCATAACTTTTGCCATAATGACACCTGCGGCTGTACCCACAGCAAAAGCAACGCTTCCAAGAGCCAAAATAGCTAAAGTATCTGGAACTAAAAACTGATCTGAAGCAAGTTTAGAACCAACACCAAGACCTAAGAAAATAGTTACAATATTAATAAGCGCATTTTGCATCGTGTCAGATAAGCGATCTACTACACCTGATTCTTTTAAAAAATTACCGAACATAAACGCACCAATAAGCGGTGTAGATTCAGGTAATACCAAAATAGAAAGTGTCAAAACCATAAGCGGAAATATCAGCTTTTCTATGCGAGATACATGGCGAAGTGTCGTCATCTTGATACGACGCTCTTTATCTGTCGTGAGTGCTCGCATAATCGGCGGCTGAATAATCGGAACTAATGCCATATAAGAATATGAAGCGACTGCAATTGCACCTAAAAGTTCAGGAGCAAGATGTGTCGCAATAAAGATAGATGTCGGGCCATCAGCTCCACCGATAATCGAAATCGCCGAAGCTTGCTTCAGTGTAAAATCAAAAATATCAGTGTACTGAGAAAGAGCAACGGCACCGATAAGTGTTCCAAAGATACCAAACTGAGCCGCACCGCCAAGAAGTGCGGTTTTTGGATTTGAGAGAAGAGGACCAAAATCCGTCATAGCTCCAACACCCATAAAGATGATAAGAGGAAAAAGTTCATTTGCTAAACCAGCTTGATAGATAACGCCTAAAAATCCGTTAGGACCCGCCATATCAGCTATTGGTATATTTGCTAAAAGCCCACCAAAACCTATCGGTAAAAGTAAAAGAGGCTCGAAACCTTTTTTGATCGCCAACCAGAAAATCAAAAAACTTACAAGAATCATGATAACACGACCCGCGCCTTTATGAAAGTCACTCATTGGTTGACCGCTTGCACTAAGCTCGTCTACTTTTGGATAGATTAAAACGTAAATACCTGTAGATTCTAAGAACCCAGAAATCATATCAGTGAAATCTTTACTCTGATATGAGTCCTGTTTTATTGTAACCTGAGTCAAACCCTCTTTACTCTCAATCTGTGAAGCAGCTGCTGAGACATTTTCTTCAGCACTCGCTCCAACAAATCCAAGTAAAGCAAAAAGAGTAATAAGCTTTACTAAAAACAGTTTCATTTAATTAGCCTATTACAGCTACTAGTTGACCTTCTATTACTTTATCATTTATATTCACATCGAGAGATTTTACAACGCCAGCACAAGGTGCAACAACATCGATCTCCATTTTCATTGATTCAAGGATTAAAAGAACATCACCCTCTGCAACAGTCTGACCTACAGTAGCTGAGATCTTCCAAACAGAACCTGGAAGCATTGCATTTACTGCAGTACCATCTATTTTTGGTGCCACTGGCGCTGCTGGAGCCACTGGTGCTGCTATAGGTGCTGGCATTGAAAAACTCTCACCATTTACTGCTGTTACTTGAATGTTTGCATCACCCTCTGCCACTTGAACACTAAACTTTTGTCCGTCTACTACTACTGTATAATTTCCTGTACTCATTTTTTTTATTCCTTTATTTGTTTGCATAGTTGATTTTTTTCTAACATTTACTTCTGCTTCACCTTTAAGAAAAGCGATACCTTTATGATGACAAGCTGCAGCGATGAAGATGTTCTCTTCAGTTGTTGCAATGCCCTCTTCTTCTAAGATTTTTGTCCAGTGACCCAAAGATTTACTCTCATCTTCATCTGCAAGATCTAAAGCATTTCTTGTTGTTGGTTCTAAACGCAATTTTTCTGAAGCGATTCTTACAATTTCAGGATCTGGTGCAACTGGAGTTTTACCAAAATAACCAAGAACCATTTTTCCATATCCAGGAGCAATAGCTTTCCATGGACCTTGCATTACGTTGTTGAGCGCTTGTTGGAAGTAAAACTGTGAAACTGGAGTTACAGAAGTACCGTATCCACCTTTTTCTACAACTTCACGCATCGCATCAATAACTTCTGGAAATCTGTCTAACATATTATTGTCACGCATCATCTGCGTATTTGCAGTGAGTGCTCCACCAGGCATTGGTGAGAATGGAATAAGAGGAGAAACAGCTGTTGCTTCAGGAGGCATAAAATAATCCTCTAAACAACGCTCAACTTCTTTCTCATACGTTAAGATTTTTTCTAGCTCTAATCCACCGAGGTCATAGTTCATGCCTTTAGTAGCGTGCAGCATAGTCAAAATATCCGGTTGAGATGTTCCGCCACTCACAGGAGCAGCAGCCATGTCTATACCATCGATTCCAGCATCAAGAGCTGCAAGATAAGCAGCAACAGAAACACCAGCTGTCTCATGTGTATGAAGACGTAAATGTGTTCCCTCAGGAACTAAAGCACGCGCCATTTTAATGGTATCGTACACTTTTTTAGGGCTTGAAGTTCCACTTGCATCTTTAAAACAGATACTGTCATATGGAATACCGCTATCTAAAATATCACGTAAAGTTTTTTCATAGAATGCAACATCATGAGCACCGACACATCCTGGAGGTAAATCCATCATCGTTACAACCACTTCATGTTTTAATCCGTAGTGTGTGATTCGCTCAGCTGAATACTTGAGGTTTTCAACATCATTTAATGCATCAAAATTACGGATCGTAGTCGTTCCATGTTTTTTGAACATCTTTGCATGCAGATCGATAAGTTCTCTTGAACCAGTATCGAGCATAACTGTGTTAATACCGCGAGCAAGCGTTTGAAGATTCGCATCTGGTCCAACGATTGCGCGAAATCTGTCCATCATTGTAAATGCATCTTCATTCAAATAAAAATAAAGAGACTGAAATCTAGCTCCACCACCAAATTCAAAGTGTGTTATTCCTGCATGTTTTGCTGCTTCAACTGCCGGGAAAAAATCATCCATGAGTACACGACCGCCAAAAACAGATTGAAATCCGTCTCTGAATGTTGTATCCATGATATCAATAAATTTCTTTGCCATTATTATCCTTCACTGTGATGCATAATTGCCGCTGTTACTGCCGCAATTACTTTTTTATTGTCTTGCTTCGACCTGTGATACATAATCGCCGCTGTAATTGCCGCGATTATCCTTCGCTTGTGTTGCTCTGACATATGTTCAATACGAGTTTCCGTATATGTTTCTTCTAGGGACAGACTTTTGAGTTCCGGAACAAATCTATTAGAACCTTTAGTTACAGCTTTTATAACCAAGATCATAACCAATAAGAAAAGGAAAACTGTTCCCATGCCAAGAAACATAAACTTCGTTCCCTCTAGAACTAAATTTGTGTCCATATCATTCACCTTATCAAATAATTCATAATCATATTATAATTAAGTTTAAACTTTTTATAGATTTCCCTCTATTGTGCACATTTATGCAATCTTTGTTACTTTTTTTAAACTATTTTACGAACATATAAAGTTTAAACGATATAATTTCACCATTAAAAAATTAAGAAGGAAATAAGTATGAATCTAGATAAAATTGGTTACGGCGAAAATCCAGACAAAGTAAAAGCAATCATTGAGATTCCATGTGGATCAAATATTAAATATGAAGTAGAAAAAGAGAGCGGCGCACTTGTTCTTGACCGTGTTATGCACTCTGCGATGTATTATC
>JBBRBK010000081.1:0-7875 GCA_038205935.1 Campylobacterales bacterium | reverse complement strand
CTTGTGATTGGATCAACCAACTTGGCGATTTGGTAATCAAGTTGATTTTTTCGCGATAACCATCTCTTAGCGCTTCTCCAACTACGCGCTCACTTTCGCCATCATGATAGGGTCTCGACTTGGCGTTCAAATTCAGCAACTTCATCTTCAGCTGCTTTCATTTGAAATTGAATAATATGAAGCGTTTTAATTGTGTTATATTTAATATTTTCTACTAATTCACTAAAAAGATTATAACTCTCTTTTTTATACTCAACTAAAGGATCTTTTTGGTTATATGCACGAAGACGGATTCCTGTTTTCATGTTGTCCATCGTATAAAGATGTTCTCTCCATGCTGTATCTAAAGTTTTAAGATAAAACTCTCTCTCAACATCGCCTCTGAGTGTTTCATCTAAAACAGCCATTTTATCATCATAGAAATTTTTGATATCTAAAAGAAGTTTTTCATAAAGATCATCATAATTAAGTGATTTGAGTGATTCATCATCGAGAGTGAAATTGATCTCTTCTCTTAACATAAGAGAAAGTTTTTCAAGATTAAAATCCTCTGGAGCGCTTCCACTAAAGATTGTACACTCGACAAGTAAACTTACAAGATATTCTTCTCTGATAAGATCAATTTTTGCCGCTGTGTTATACTCAGGATTTAAAAGCTCATTTCTAAACTTATAAATGATTTTTCTTTGCTCATTTGCGACATCATCATACTCAACGATTTGCTTACGCCCTTCATAATGAAGTTGCTCTACTTTCTTCTGCGCTTTTTCAACAGCACGTGTTACCATTTTTGATTCTATAAACTCGCCATCTTCAACACCAAGTCTTTCCATGATCGCTTTAATCTTGTCTGAACCAAAAATGCGAAGAAGGCTATCTTCAAGTGAAAGATAGAATTGAGTTGTTCCAGGATCACCTTGACGGCCTGAACGTCCACGGAGCTGATTATCAATACGGCGATTTTCATGTCTTTCTGTTCCTAAGATATACAGACCTCCAAGATCTTTAACTTCTTGGCTAACTTTAATATCAACACCACGTCCAGCCATATTTGTAGCGATTGTCACAGCGCCTTTAACTCCGGCAAATTTAATAATCTCGCCTTCTTGCGCGTGATTTTTCGCATTTAAAACTGTGTGTGCAATTTTCTGTTTCTTCAAAAATTCATGCAATTTCTCAGATTTTTCAATTGATGCTGTACCGATGAGGACAGGTTGACCATTTGTTGAAAGTTCTTTTATCTTTTCTACAACTGCATCAAATTTTTCAAGTTCAGTTTTATAGATAAGGTCATTCAAATCAGCACGAGCGACAGGAAGATTTGTAGGAATCGAAACAACATCAAGATTATAAATCTGAGCGAATTCTGTTGCCTCTGTTTGCGCTGTACCAGTCATACCAGAGAGTTTGTCATACATTCTAAAATAGTTTTGAAATGTAATATCTGCAAGTGTTTGAGTTTCTTGCTTGATTTCTACGCCTTCTTTTGCTTCAAGTGCTTGATGCAAACCTTCTGAAAATCTACGACCTTCACTTAAGCGTCCAGTAAACTCATCAACAATGACAATTTCACCCTCATTGACAACATAATCAACATCGATTTCAAAAAGATAATTTGATTTTAGTGCTTGATCCAAATGGTGTGAAAGTGTCGAGTTCTCAACACTATAAAGGTTCTCAACTCCAAAAAGCTCTTCAGCTTTTGTGATCCCCTCTTCTGTGATAAGTACAACCCTATCTTTTTCATCTACAGTAAAATGCTCATCTTTTACCATGTTTAGAGCAACACCGTTTGCTTGCTTGTATGCTTCTAAAGTTTTATTGACCGGTCCAGAAATAATAAGCGGTGTTCTCGCTTCATCAATCAAAATTGAATCCACTTCATCAACGATAACAAAATTATGTCCGCGTTGAACCATATTTTCTCTCGTATAGCTCATATTATCACGAAGATAATCGAATCCAAATTCGTTATTTGTTCCATAAGTGATATCTGCGTGATATTGCTTACGCTTTTCATGAGGATCATTAATACTTTCCAAAACAACGCCGACACTAAAACCTAAAAACTCATACAAAGGTGTCAAATCTAAAGCATCACGGCGAGCAAGATAATCATTCACAGTTACAAGGTGAACACCTTTTTTTGTCATAGCATTTAAAATGATAGGAAGCGTCGCAACAAGAGTTTTACCCTCGCCTGTTTTCATCTCAGCAATTCTGCCCTCATGTAAAACAATTCCACCTAAAAGCTGGACATCATGGTGACGCATACCAAGAGTTCGCACAGATGCTTCTCTTGTAATCGCAAATGATTTTTCTAAGATATCATCTAAAGTTTTACTCTTATCTAAAATAAGATTTTGGAGTTCGGTAAATGCACCTTTTAACTCATCATCACTCATTTTTTTGTAAAATTCTTCTAAACTGTTTATATTATTTATACGCTTGTGGTACTTTTTTAGCTCTCTGTCATTTTTAGTGCCGAATACTTTGCCTACGAATGCTTGTAGCATTTTAAACCTTGTCTTAAATTTTTTTTATTTTATCATACTAAAGATATATTTTGGCTAAATAGGCTACTAAGCGCTATATATAATTGATTTGATATAATAATAAAAAAAAATGGAGTAATATGAAAAAAACAATAATCTTATCGCTTTTATGTGCGAATCTTTTTGGTTTTGCGGAGAATTTAAATACTTTCTCGGCACACTTTGTACAAACAGTTGTAGACGACAAAAAGACGACAATAAAGTATAACGGTGATATCAAAGCAAAAAGACCAAATATGGCAATGTGGAACTATACAAATCCAGTCAAAAAAGAGATCTACATCAATAGTTCAGATCTTGTAATTATAGAACCGGAAATTGAACAGGTCATACTAAAAAAAGTAGGGAATACGATCGCATTTTTTGAGATGCTTAAAAATGCTAAAAAAGTGAACAACGAACTCTATAAAGCAACATATGAAAAACTAAAAATCGATATACATGTTAAAGGCACGAAAATTTTGTCCATTACATATCTTGATGAGTTAGAAAACAGAGTCACGATACAATTTACGAATCAAGTAGAAAATGAAAAGATAGATGACAAAGCATTTACAGCAAAAATACCTGCAGATTTTGACGTAGTTCATCAATAGGAAGTTTTACATGTAAGCCTCAAGTGCTTACATGTAAAGAGTTATACAGGCTTAATAACTACGCCGTATTTATTTTGAGCTACATCACGAGCTTCAAGATGATAATCTTTGATCTCATTGAAGTTTAGGTATTTATAGACACTTGCTTCTTTACCCTCAAGTTTTTGAGGAACAATACTCATATACTCTTCAACACTCGGAATACGTCCAAGTTTCGCACATACAGCTGCTAGTTCTGCAGAACCAAGATACACTTGAGTTCCTTTTCCAAGACGGTTGTCAAAGTTACGTGTAGAAGTTGAGAACACAGTTGAGCCTGGACGTGCACTTGCTTGGTTCCCCATACAAAGAGAACATCCTGGAACTTCAGTTTGTGCTTCTATAGCGTTGTAAACGTCATAGTAACCTTCGTTGATAAGTTGTTGCTCATCCATACGAGTTGGAGGAACGATCCAGAACTTCTCAACAGCCACTTTACCCTCACCGCGCATTACTTCACCAGCCGCACGATAGTGACCGATGTTTGTCATACAGCTTCCTAAAAATACTTCATCAATTTTCTCACCAGCAACTTCACTTAAAAGTTTTACGTTATCTGGATCATTTGGACAAGCAAGAATCGGCTCAGTCACTTCATTTAGGTTGATATCGATAACAGCCGCATACTCAGCGTCAGCGTCAGGTTTCATAAGAGTCGGATTTGCCAACCACTCTTTCATTTTGTCTGCACGACGTTGAAGCGTACGAGCATCTTGGTAACCATCAGCGATCATTGATTCGATCAAAGTAACGTTTGATTTTAGGTATTCGATAACTGGCTCAACGTTAAGTAAAACCGTACAAGCAGCAGCAGAACGCTCAGCTGAAGCATCAGAAAGCTCAAATGCTTGCTCAGCTTTTAAGTTTGGAAGACCTTCAATCTCTAAAATACGTCCGTTGAAAATATTTTTCTTACCTTTTTTCTCAACAGTCAAAAGACCCTTTTTGATAGCAAAATAAGGAATAGCATTTACAAGGTCACGAAGTGTGATACCTGGTTGAAGCTCTCCGCTAAAACGAACAAGTACAGATTCAGGCATTGTTAGAGGCATACTTCCAGTAACACCGGCAAACGCAACGATTCCAGATCCACCAGGAAAAGAGATACCGATTGGAAAACGCGTATGGCTATCTCCACCTGTTCCTACAGTATCAGGAAGCGTTAAACGGTTCAACCATGAGTGGATAACTCCATCACCCGGACGAAGTGCAACACCTGAACGGTTTGAGATAAAGTCTGGCAAAGTATGGTGCATAATCACATCTGAAGGCTTTGGATATGCCGCAGTGTGACAAAATGACTGCATGACCAAATCAGCTGAAAAACCAAGAGCTGCGAGTTCTTTGATCTCATCACGAGTCATCGGACCAGTTGTATCTTGGCTTCCTACTGTCGCAGTAACTGGCTCAACATACATACCTGGACGAACACCAGTTGTTCCACAAGCCTTGCCTACCATTTTTTGAGCAAGCGTATAACCTTTGCCTGTGTCAGCGGGCTGTACTGGAGTTAAGAATAGTTCTGATGTTCCAAGTCCTAAAACACCACGAGCTTTTGCAGTAAGTCCTCGACCAATGATAAGTGGAATACGTCCACCAGCGCGAACTTCATCAACGATAGTATTTGGATTTAATGCAAATGTAGCGATACATGTTCCATTTTTATGAGCTTCACCTTTATAAGGATAGATAGTCACAACATCACCCGTTTCCATTTGTGTAACGTCTAATTCAAGTGGAAGTGAACCAGAATCTTCACATGTAGCAAAGAAAATAGGAGCAATGATGTTACCAAGAACAACACCGCCAGTACGTTTATTTGGAACGCCAGAGATATCATCACCCATATGCCATTGAACAGAGTTTACGCCAGACTTACGACTTGAACCAGTCCCAACAACATCACCAACATATGCAAGTGGATGACCTTTTTCTTTGAGAGTTTTAATCGTAGCTAATGCATTATCCATTCTTGATTGAAGCATAGAGTTTGCATGTAAAGGGATATCTGAACGAGTAAACGCTTCAGAAGCAGGTGAAAGATCATCTGTATTTGTTTCGCCAGGAACTTTATAAACAGTTACTGTAATCTCTTTTGCTAGTTCTGGTTTAGAAGTAAACCACTCAGCATTTGCCCATGAAGTCATAACTTCAGTTGCTGCTGCATTTCCAGCTTTGTAAAGTTCTTCAACATCATTGAATGCATCATACACAAGAAGGGTATGTTTTAAAGCTTCTACTGCTTCTTTTACTACAGAACTGCTTTTAGATTTTAATGCGTCAACTAATGGCTTTACATTATAACCACCAAGCATCATTCCAAGCATTTGAGTTGCTGTTTCACAACTAATAGAATCAACTTTTACATTTTCTTGAACTATGTCATTTAAAAATGCTGCTTTTACATAGGCAGCATCATCAACACCAGGAGAAACACGATTTGTCAAAAGTTCAACATAATAACTAGCGTCACTATCATTTTTTTTGATCATCTCTATTAACTGTGCTGTTTGTTCAGCTGAAAGTGGAAGTGGAGGAACACCTAACTCTGCGCGCTGTGCAACGTGAGCTTTATAATCTTCGATAAAAGCCATCATGACTCCTCTTAATTTTATTTTATGTTCGATTATAACTGAAAAATTTGTTCGTTTTTTTATTGTGTTAACTATAGTAACACTTAAAGTAAGAATTTTTTATAAATTGTGTATTTTAGTAACATTAAATTATAAAATCTCTCTTATCCCTTTTGAATTTGGTTCAGAAAGTATTCCACTATCTTCGAGTTGTTCTATAACGCGCGCAGATCTATTGTAACCTATTTGCAACCTTCTTTGAAGGTAAGAGATTGACGTCTTCTTTTCAGACAAAATAATATGTTTTGCTTCTTCATAAAGTGGATCAAGCTCCTCATTTGAGTCAGAAGAAGAACCGCTTCTACTGTATTCATTTTCTTCGACTAAAAAGCTTTTGTCATAATCAGGTTCGCGTTGTGACTTAATAAAGTCAACGATCTTCTCGATCTCCTCTTCCGTAGTCCAAGGCGCATGCAGACGTACAAGTCCTGTCGCGCCTGGAGGTGTAAAAAGCATATCTCCTCGACCTAGTAATGACTCAGCACCCTGCTGATCTAAGATAATTTTACTATCTATTTTTTGCCCTACTCTGTAACTGATACGAGATGGAAGATTTGCCTTGATAAGGCCTGTGACAACATCGACAGATGGACGCTGAGTCGCCACGACTAAGTGAATCCCTGCAGCTCTTGCCATCTGAGCAAGTCTTGCGATAGAGTGCTCCACATCTTTACCACTTGTCATCATCAAATCGGCAAGTTCATCAATAATAATTACGATATATGGAAGCTCTTTGCCACCCTCTTTTTTGATCTTTTCATTATAGTTTTCTATGTTTTTCGTGCGAGTAGCACTCATCATCTCGTAACGGCGTTCCATCTCAGAGACCATATTATTAAGTGCCACGACAGCTTGTTTTGCCTTTGTAATAACAGGAGTTAAAAGATGCGGGATATCATTATAGATAGAGAACTCAAGCATCTTTGGATCTATCATCAAGAGACGTAGTTGATCTGGAGAGTTTTTATACAATAGGCTTAATATCATCGAGTTGATACCAACACTTTTTCCACTTCCAGTGGTTCCTGCGATAAGCAAATGAGGAAGCTTTTTAAGATCTGTGATAAAAGGTCTTCCAACTATATCTTTTCCAAGTATAAGCGTGAGTGGAGATTTTGATTCTTGAAAGAGTTGACTTTCTATAAGATCTCTCATATAAATAGTTTCAACCGTTTTATTTGGAATCTCAATTCCTACAACATCTTTTCCAGGAATCGGTGCTTGAATGCGGATAGTCTGAGCACGAAGAGCCATAGCAAGGTCATCTTGAAGATTTAAGATTTTAGAGACTTTGACATTTGCAGCAGGCTTGAACTCAAAAGTGGAAACAACAGGTCCAGCGTAAGTTCTGATAACATCGCCATCAATATTAAAGTGTGAAAGTTTTGCTATAAGATCTTTGATTTTGTCATCAAGTTCCACTTCATCAACCATATTTGTTTTTGCTGGTGCTTTTTGTAAAAAATCAGCTGATGGAAGTTTGAAGTTTTTAGGTTTATCTACTTTTCCCTTTTCTATATTTTCAAGCAATTTTGTATTTTCTTCAAGTTCTTCTACTATGACCGCACCTTTTTGCTCTTTGACTTTTTTTGCAAGAGAAACAATAGTTTTATTTTCCTCTTTTACTTCATCTATCTCTTCTTCAATTTTTGGCGCAATCTGGGGCTCTTTTTTCTCTTCTCTTTTGATGAGTTTGATCTCAAAGGCAGTATCATCGACTTCATCCAAATTAGCTTGATAAACTTCTTCGGGTTCTTGGTAAACATACTCTTTTTTGAGAGATTCGTATGCTGGTTCTTCCATTTTTTCTTCAAATTTTTGAATCTCTTCTTTAGCTTTTTGCAGTGCCGCTTGTTTTTGTTCTTGAACTCTAATTTTTTCTTTCTCTTGTGCTCTCTTTTTTGCCTTTTCTTGGCTTACATGTAAGTAGTTTTTAAAAATATCAAATCTTTCTAAAAGAGGTTCTATGAGTTCATAAAAAGTTTTATCAAAAAAGATTGTTACTCCTACAACAGTGGATACAAACCAAAAAATCCAAACACCAAAAAGACC
>JBBRBK010000080.1:0-7882 GCA_038205935.1 Campylobacterales bacterium | reverse complement strand
ACTCACCTCTTATTACTGCCATGATGTTTACAGTTATGACCATCGTTGCTTTTCTACTTTACTATCTCTATAAAGATATGAGTTATTGTAAATATATCTGCCCAATTGGAACCCTTACTCGAGCTTATGACAAACTTTCTTTCACAAAACTTGAAACATACACGGACTCTTGTAAAGATTGTAGGACTTTTGAGTGCGCGACAGCCTGTTCATATAATCTCAAACCATTTACTTTTGCCACTAAAAATCAAACTGATGATTGTACTCTCTGTATGGATTGTAGTTCAGCTTGTGAAGCAGTAAAATTTAAGTTTACAAAACCTGCAGAGCAGTTATCTTCTAAATTTAAGACACTCGGTGCGGAAGTTTGGACTTACATCCTTATTCTCGCTTCCATTCCCGTATCTATGACATTTGCTCACGGACTTGACCGAAGTAAGATAGCTGATACAATGATATGGAATAAAACAGCTGCATATTTTGGTATGAACGAATACTCGGGTGGTTTTGCATTTTTGTACGCACTTTTATTTACGATATTTTTCGCTGTTCTTGGACTTTTTTTAGCTTCAAAAGTCTTAAAAAAAGATTATTCGACAACATTTTCAACTCTGGGCTACGGATATGCGCCACTGTTCATACTCGGTTCACTCGGTCATACACTGGAGAGTTTTTTTGCACATGAATATCAAGAGATAGTGGCAGGTTTTGCTCAAGCTTTTGGTTTTGTTGTAGATATTGCACCGCTCGCCCATAGAGGTGATGCATGGCTTGCTTATTTTGGACTTTTAAAATGGATCGGTGTTATCTGGGCTTTTATCTTGATCTATAAACGACTGAAACTTATCGAAGCTACAAAAATGAGAAAGATTTTTGGATATATCTTCAGCTCATTCTTGGTGTTCTTTTTCATAGGTATCAATATCTATACAGGATATGTATTCAAAACATATGGTGCAAAGCAGGGAGGGCATGGAGATCACGGCTCAAGGGCTATGAGCAAACCTGCTTATGACACATCAAAAGATTTTTCCAAATATCCACATAGAGTGCAAAATGAAGAGATCGTTTTAAAAGAGAATGAAGTACTCTATTTTTCACTCACAAATCCAAATGAGAAGGATCAAAATAGCTCTTCTAAGAGAATGTTCTCTCATGGAGATAAAAAAGTAGTTCCAACTAAAAAAGTGTGGCTTGTTTATGGTGATGAGTTAAATGAAAGCAAATTGGCTCCGCAGATGAATATAAAAAGTTTTTATTATGATACAAAACAAAACTTCCATGAGACAAAAGTTGATAATAGTAGGGGTGTAACTACTTATAGTTTTGAGATACCAAATAATGGCTACTACAACATCTTCGCAAAAAATGAAACTCTTAGTAATGATACTTTATTTTACAGAGTTGCAAAACTGGAGTACTTACATGCAAGTCACACAAGCGAAGAGCACTATACAAAGAGTATAAAAAACAGAGTTCAGGCAGATAAAAGTGACATAGATATTATCCTTATAAAAGATAAAAATGAAAATAGTTTTTTTTACAAACACTCTATGGGTGATGAACTTTGCTTCCAAGCCTTATTTCATGGTAAAGCTCTTCAAAATGCAGATATCACGATTCAAATGAACAGTGGATGGAGTAAGCATATCAAAACAGATGAAGACGGAATGGCTAGATTTCAGATCATTCGAGATTATTTTCCTACATGGGAAGAGTTTGATAAAAGAGATCAAGAAGAATTTTTACTTACTTTAATATATACCCAAGAAGAGGTAGGAAAGTTTCAAGGCGGTGAGTATTCAAATGTAAAATATATATTGACCTATCCAGCATCTTTTTATCCAAATAGCAGTGGCTATGCGTCATACGCTTACGCTCTTTTGTTGGTTATTTTGACTCTACTCATATCAGGAGTTATCATATATAGATTTAGAAAAAATAGAACCAGACCTTTTAACGAGGTTCGTTATGAAGAGTAAGCTAAAACGCTTTATAAATAATATGAATCTTGTAAGAGTCAGGTTTTGGATTCAGATTATCAGCTTTATTCTCTTTGTCTACGGCGGATATTTTGCTATACATCTGGGTTCCAAACTGCCTATTTTTGCTTGTCCTTATAATGATAAAAGTGCTGGAGCTTGCTTTTTAATACCCTTACAGCATCAGCTTTCCATGCCAACACAAATACTTCTCGGCGGTGCTGGAATCGCTGTGATATTTGGAATACTTACCTTTTTATTTTGGTTTATTTTTTTAAATAAAGCTTGGTGCGGATATGTCTGTCCCTTTGGAACATTTCAGGATTGGCTGACACTTTTAAGAAAACAGATCGGCATCAGATACTCTACATATACACAGTATCAGTTTGAGAAGCTTTCAAAAATAAAATATATTTTTTTAGCCATAGTGGTTTTTATACCGCTTTTTATTGGTATTGGAGCGCTCAGTGGAGAATGGTCCGCGGCGTTTTGTCAGGTCTGTCCAGCACGCATCATCAGCCCTATGTTTAGCGGAGATTTTTCACAATGGACGATAGATTTCTCTACAAAGACTTCTATGTTCTTAACAGCCATTGGGATGATATTTGCGGGATTATTTCTAGTTGGAAGTTTTGTGAAAAAACGATTTTTTTGCTTTTTTTGTCCTATGAGTGCACTGCACTATATCTTCTCAAAATTTTCATTTGTGCAACTCAGAAAAGATGGAAGTAAATGCACTAGGTGTGGGGATTGTTATGCAGTTTGTGACATGCAGATAAAAGATATTGCCGATGATGTCACAAGCACGGATATTTTAAGAGATGACTGTATTTTGTGTCTGAAATGTGTAGCAGCCTGTCCTGAAGATGATGCCTTGCATTTTGATATATTGAATTTTAGAGCATTTAGCTCAACTAAGCAGGGTTTTGAAAAAAGAATGGGAATAGCAAAGCCAAAAGGAGATGCAGATGACAAGCATACAAGAGCATAAGATAGAAACACCGAACGAAAAGCAGAACAGACACAAAGCAATGGAAGCGATAAAGGTTTTAAATACACTTAAAGAGGAGTTTAAAACGCCGCCAAAAGCGATGAATTATTTTTATAATCTTTTTGAAGAGGTCTATTGCAATCAGAAACCTTTACACAATGATAAAGTAAAAGTCGGAACTATGTGTATCCAAATACCCTCCGAGATTATCTATGCACTTGATGCAGTTCCCATAAGGCTTTGCAACGGCTTTTATACAGATGATGAGAGAGGAAGTGATTTGCTACCCCAAAAAGCCTGTCCTTTAGTAAAAGCGAGTGTGGGACATCTTTCATCAAAAAATCTCACTGATAAGCCTGATATGATTTACTCACCTACGACATGTGATCAAAAGACAAAAGCAGGATCTTTAATATCTAGCTTTGGTTATGATGTAGTCGATGTGGATTTTCCACGAACCAAAGAGAGTGAGATAAGCAGAGAATTTTTTAGAAGAAGCATACGCAATTTTAGTGTCGATCTTTCTCATAAAATGGGTAAAAAACTAACAAAGAAAAATCTAAGAGCTTCTATCTCAAAGATCGGTTATGCACAATCACTTTATCATAAACTCTCAGAGTTTAGAAAAAATAAGATTGTTCCTATTCTTGGTAATGACATCTTTTTAGTGACAAATGCCTTTTTCTTTGACAAGATAGACAACTGGATTAACGCTACCGAAAAGTTGGTAGAAGAGTTAGAACAAAGAGTAAAAGAGGGCTTACATGTAGCGGGAAAAGTAAGCCCAAGAATAGTATATACAGGTTCACCTCCCATCTTTCCAAACTATAAAATCCCACTTATTATTGAAGATTCGGATGCCATCATCGTAGCAGATGAGACCTGTAGTTCAAACAGAATGTTTAACGATAGAGTAGCCGTGGATGAGTGGTTTGTAAATGACATGATAGATTCACTTGCAGACAAATATCTCAAAGCCTGTACTTGTCCTGTATTTAGTAAAAACGACGACCGAATTAGACGAATCATTGAACTTGTAAGATCTCATAACGCTGATGGCGTTATTTATCAGGCATTTGCTGGATGTACAGTGTATGAACTTGAACAAAGAAGTGTGCTTGAGGCAATGGAAAAAGCGGGTATCTCTATTCTTTACTTAGAGAGTGACTACAGCCCCTCACAACATGGACAACTCAGTACAAGAGTTGAAGCCTTTATAGAATCGTTAAAGATCAAAAATAGGAAAAAAGCATGAACTATTTTGTAGGTATTGACATAGGTTCGACCGCAATAAAAATAACAGTTATAGATGAAAACAGAGAGATTATAGGTCATAGAATAAGTGGAAGCGGAAGTATGTTTTATAAATATGCGCAGCAAACACTGAGTGACCTACTAAATGATCTCAGTATTTCAAGTGAAGATATTTGCTATACGGTGGCAACGGGTTATGGAAGAAAGCTTTTTAAAGAAGCAGATGAAAACATCAGTGAGATAACGGCCAATGCTATTGGAGCAGTTGCCGCGGCAAAAGAGTTTGGTACGATCAAAACCATTATCAACATTGGAGGGCAAGACAGCAAAGCAATCTCTTTAGACGATCAGGGAAATGTTGTCAATTTCGCTATGAATGACAGATGTGCGGCTGGACCGGGAAAATTTTTAGATGCGTGTGCTATGAACCTTGAGCTTACAGTAGAAGAGTTGGGTGAAAGACATTTTAATGCTAGCGGCACACCTCTCTCCATCAATAGCACATGCGCCGTATTTGCTGAATCTGAGATTATAGGACTTCTTGGAAACAGCCATAGTGTTGAAGATATTATAAGCGGTGTGCATTATTCTATCGCTAAGAGAATCGTCAAACTTGTCAAGCGTGTCGGCGTCAAAGAGGGTATCTACTTTGATGGAGGTCCGGCTTTAAATGCAGGACTTGTTAATGCCATTGAAAATGAGCTAGGACACAAGATATTTATACCAAAAAATCCTCAAGTAACTACATCGTTTGGTGCAGCTATTATGGGAATAGACTCTTATAATTATCAAAATAAAAACTTATAAAAAATAACTGCTTAACAGAAAATTAACACATTTTTTATAAAATCTATCTAAAAAGGAAGGTGAGACAAATGATGAATATAGATTTACTACAAAATACTCTTGATTATGGAGTGATTGGGATATTGGGTTTTATGAGTTTTATGAGTGTTTGGTTTTGGATAGAAAGAGTTTTGTTTTATAAAACTATAACTTTAGAGTCCTACACAACAAAAGAGGCTTTGGAAATTGATCTTACAAACAACATAAGCATCATCTCTGCTTTTGGTTCAAATGCGCCATATATTGGGCTTTTAGGAACTGTTTTTGGGATTATTATCACTTTTTATGTTATGGGTCAAAGCGGAAATTTGGATGCCAAAAGCATCATGACCTCACTTGCTCTTGCACTGAAAGCCACGGCGATGGGTTTAGCTGTTGCTATTCCGGCTATCTTTTTTCATACACACATTGTTAGAAAGATGGAAGTGCTCATCGCAAGATGGGAGATACTTCAAAAGGAAAAAATGTGAAGGTCAAAAAATTTGAGTCTATCAATGTTGTTCCTTTCATAGATATTATGCTTGTACTTCTTGTTATCGTTCTAACAACTGCCACTTTTGTGGCAAAAGGAATCATCCCCGTAGAACTTCCAAGTGCCTCAAGCAGTGTCAAGCAAGATGACACAAAGATCATAAACATCACAATCAAGCAAAACGGAGAGTTGTTTTTTGACGATAAACAGATCAGTATGAATGAATTTGATACTGATATTGCAAAATATGAAGCGAAAACTCCTGTAAATATCAACTGTGACAAAGAAGCAAAATTTGATCTCTTTGTCGTTTTAGTAGATAAATTAAAAGAGAAAAACTTCAATAATATAGGCATCGTAACCAAAAAAATATAATCAAATGGAACAACAGATGAATAGATACATCCTCTCTTTTTTTATGGCGTCAGCAGTTTATATATCTGTTCTTAGTCTTATTTTCTATCAATCAATTACTGATGACTCTCATAAAAAATCAGAAGATGAAAAAATCTCTAGAGTCTGTATTTCTGTAGTAAAAGAGCAAATTCCCATGAAAAAAGTTGATCCAAAAGTTGAACAAAAAACAGAAACAAAGATTGAAAAGCAGATAGTAAAAAAAGTGATTGAACAAAAGATTGAAAAAGTAGAAACGTCAAAATTGGCAACTGCACAACCTTCTATAGAAAGGGTACAAGAAACTTCACATGTAAAACAATACACGGAAGAAAAAGAGGTCAAAACAGAAAAAAAACAAAAAGAGAGTGAACAAAAATCTGAATCGCTAAAGAGTAAAAAAATAGATGAAGAAACTCTCAAAGCAAAACAAAACAGATTTATTGCAGAGTTGATGTCGAAAATAAATACCAACAAATCTTATCCACGTATAGCAAGAAATGACGGCATAGAAGGAGATGTGAAGGTTCAATTTTATATCACTTATGATGGAAATGTTGATCGTTTAAAATTAGTTTGTGGGGAAAAAATCTTTGAAAGATCAGCATTTGAAGCTATCAAAAAAAGTTTTCCTATGAAAGTAGATGAGACACTCTTTCACTTTCCAAAAGAGTTTACAGTCACTTTGGCTTATGTCCTGAAATAGGATGATTTATTCCCTTATAATCGGAGTTAAAGTAAAAAATAGATAAAATCGCCTCAAATAATATATGTGAGATGATGATGTTAAAACCTTTACTTATCGAGATTGGTGTTGAAGAACTTCCGGCTGTTCCGCTTCTAAAAGAACTAAAAAATATTGAAAAAAAATGGTTAAAGATCTTAGAGCAAAACTCTCTTGGCGGAGAGTTTGAGTTTTATTACACGCCTCGTCGTTTGGTGCTTTGGCACAGAGAGTTTAAAGCATCTCAAGAAGACAGTGAGCAAGAGTTTTTTGGCGCACCTGTGGCTATGGCATACAAAGATGGCGAGCCAACTCCAGCGGCTCTTGGCTTTGCAAAAAAATGCGGCGTAGAGATGAGTGAGATAGGCAAAGCAGAGAAGGGCGGCAAAGAAGTTCTTTACTTCAAACAAGCACTTCAAGGTCGTCCCTCAGTTGAGCTTTTGCCTGCGATGATCGAAGAGTGGATCAAATCTCTTGATTTTGGAAAATCTATGCGTTGGGGAAGTTCACAAGAAAGCTTTATCCGTCCTATTCGCTGGGTAAATGTAATGCTTGGCGACGCGCTTGTTGATATGACACTTTTTGATGTTGCATCAAGCAAACAGACTTTTGTACACCGTATTAGCTCATTTGATATCAAAGATATTAGCTCTGCTCACGAGTATTTTGAAACACTCAAAAACGGTGCTGTTACACTTTATCCTGATGAGAGAAAACAAAACATCCTTGCTCAGTTTGAGACACTTCAAAAAGAACAAAATATCGAGATAGAGATCGATGAAGATTTGCTTGATGAAGTCGTGGCTATCACAGAACATCCAACAGCTTTAGTGGGAAGTTTTGATGTTGAATTCTTACGTTTGCCTCCTGAAGTTATCATCACATCTATGAAAGAGCACCAAAGATATTTTCCTGTTTTTAAAGATGGAAAACTTGTCAATAAATTTGTCGTAGTTTCCAACGCTCTCACGGATGATTTTTCAAAAGTAGTTGCAGGAAATGAAAAAGTGCTTCGTCCTCGACTTTCAGATGGACTTTTCTTTTATGACAATGACCTCAAACGCGGTCTCAAACTTGATGGCTTAGAAAAAGTCACATTTATGGATGGACTTGGCTCTTTACAAGACAAAGTAGAGCGTGAGCGCATCATCGTAAAAGAGCTTTTCAACCTCTACAAAGAGCGTATCAAAGGCGACATCGCAGAAAATGAAATCATCTTG
>JBBRBK010000079.1:0-7886 GCA_038205935.1 Campylobacterales bacterium | reverse complement strand
ATACCATCATAAGGATCTAATGCCGCTACAAGTTCATTTCCTGTATCTTTTATAGCTTTCATGTGTCTTGGAGCGATATATCCACTAGCTCCGATTAATGCGAAATTTTTACTCATATTAAAGTCTCCATGTTGGGTTATTTACTATGCCTTTGACATCTATAATAATAGGTGTACCATTTGACATAGCTTCATATTCTTGTGCCGTAATCTCTTTAAATTTATCATGTCCTACTGCGACAACGATTGCATCATACCTTTGACTATTTAAAGGTAATGTCTCAAGGAACTTTAAAGGCTTTGTTTCTCTATCACTTTTATCTACCCAATAGTCATATACTTCCACATGACATTCAAACTCTTCAAGTTCTTTTATAATATCAAATACTTTTGAGTTTCTCATATCTGGACAATTTTCTTTAAATGTCACACCCATTACTAAAATATTTGCAGATTTTAATTTTTTGTCTTGTTTTACCATATTTTTTATAGCTTTATCTGCTATGAGTTTACTCATACTATTGTTAATTTGTCTAGCACCCAAAATAAGATTTGGCATATAACCAAGACTTTGTGCTTTATGTGTTAAGTAATATGGGTCAACACCTATATAATGTCCACCAACAAGACCTGGTGAAAGTTTAATAAAGTTCCACTTGGTAGCTGCGGCGGCTATAACATCATGTGTATTTATATCTAACAAATCAAATATTATCGCCAGCTCATTGATAAGTGCAATATTTACATCTCTTTGAGTGTTTTCTATCACTTTTGCAGCTTCAGCAACTTTTATAGTCGGAGCCATATATGTACCAGCGGTAATAATTGACTTATATAAATCATCCACTTTTTTTGCTATTTCAGGTGTACTTCCAGATGTGATTTTTAAAATTTTTGTAACAGTATGTTCTTTGTCCCCTGGATTGATTCTCTCAGGAGAATAACCACAAAAGAAATCTTCGTTAAACTTTAGACCACTCGTGTTTTCAAGTTCTGGAACACAGATTTCTTCTGTAACTCCAGGGTAAACAGTTGATTCATAGATAACAATATCACCTTTTTTGAGTACTGTACCAACTGATTGAGAAGATTTAATCAGTGGAGTCAAATCTGGTTCATTAGCACTATCAATAGGAGTAGGAACTGTAACTATATAAATATTACAATCTTTTACATCATCTAAATTTGTTGTAAACAGTATACCATTCTTGATTGATTGGCTAACTTGCTCACCCGTAAGCTCTAATGTTCTATCAAAACCACTATTTAGTTCATCAATTCTAGGTTTATTTATATCAAACCCAATGACATCATATTTTTCACTGAATGCATGAGCTAATGGCAATCCAACATATCCAAGACCGATTATGCTTATTTTTATCATCTAATATCATTCCTTTATGGTTATACACTTACTAAGTTCAATATATTTAACATATTTTGTTCACTATCGCTACACTTTCTTCAGAATTTTTCTCTGAATGTAGCTTCTTCTCCCACGCATAAGCACTTTCACAAATCAGAGCTAAATCTTCATATTTTGGAGTCCAGTTCATTTTGCTTTTGATTTTGCGGTTGTCTGAGATGAGCGCGGCTGGATCTCCTGCTCGGCGTGGCGCTGTGTCGACTTGAAACTCTTTACATGTAACGTTTTTCATTGTTTCTATGACCTCTTTTACAGAGTAACCTTTGCCATATCCTGCGTTAAAAATATCGCTATTATTCTCCAACAAATAATCCACCGCTTTGATGTGTGCATCTGCTAGGTCATCGATGTGGATGTAGTCTCGCACACCTGTTCCATCTGGCGTGTTAAAATCATCTCCAAATATCGCCATCTTTTCGCGTTTACCCACGGCACACTCGGAAGCTATTTTGATAAGATGCGTCGCATTTGGAAAACTTTGCCCGATGCGTGGTGTGAGTTTTTCATCTTCATAATTGATATCTGCTCCAGCAACATTGAAGTATCTAAAAATCACGTACTTGAAATCTTTATGAGCATTTGCCGTGTCTTGAATGACTCTCTCACTCATCAATTTACTCATCCCATAAGGATTGATAGGAGATGTTTCATAGTTTTCATCTACGCCAGTTTCTGGAAGCTTTACAGGTTCACCGTAAACCGCCGCCGTACTTGAGAAGATAAATCTTTTCACATCATTTGCCACCGCACAGCGGATCAGATTTGTCGTGTTTACAGTGTTATTCATATAATATTTTAAAGGATTCTCAACTGATTCAGGCACCACGATAGATGCTGCAAAATGGATAATAGTGTCTATGTTATTTTCTTTTAAAACCTCGCAAACCGTGTCAAACTCTTTGAGATCCATCTTGATAAATTTAAAATCTCGTATACTTTTTAAAGTGTCGAGCGTTTTTAGACTTCCCGTACTGAGATTATCCAAAATCGTGATGTTATGTTTTGAAGTTTCAAGGAGTTGTTTCGCTACATGTGAGCCTATATATCCAGCTCCGCCAGTTATGAGTATGTTCATTTGTCCAACTTTAAAAGTTATTTCATAATTAAAATCGATATTTTATCAAATTTACTCTTAATACTCAGTAACTAAACTTTTCAAACGCTCCTCGTAGAATTTTAACTCTTCTAGTTTTTGGTGTTTTGAAGCACCTTTAAGTAAAAGATGATACTTTTGTACAAGCATCTCTTTGACCTTATCTTCTCTTATATGATGAGCCAAAAGTTTTTCCAATGCGATAACTCGAAATCTGTCCATTCCCCAATATTTGATAGAGAGTTGATCTTCATGTCCGCCGTATTTAATGGTCATTTTTTGCTCAACCAAACCTACTTTATGTCTACATGTAAGCCTCAGCCAAAGATCATAATCCTCGCACACTTCTAGATTTTCATCAAAAAGCCCGATCTCTGCAAAGAGTTTTTTATGCATCAAAACTGACGAAGGTGCGATGATGCAATGAGATAAACATTGTGAAAATATTTCTCCGCCAAATTTATGAAACTTTTTTGGAATTTTTACTTGCTTGCCATCACGTATCCATTGCTCGTCTGTGTAGGAAAAAAGCAACTCTTTATCTGCTTGATGAAGGCTTACATGTAAAGAAAGTTTTTCTTCGTGCCACGCATCATCCGAGTCTAAAAAAGCTATCCACTCATGCGAGCAAAGAGAAACACCAAGGTTTCTTGCAGAAGAAACTCCAGCATTGTTTTGATATCTGTAGATGATGGAGGGGAAATCTTGAATTATTTTGGAGGTTTCATCCGTAGAGCCATCATCGATGACGATAACTTCTGCGGGTTGATGGGTTTGAGCAAAGACCGATGTCAATGCTCTTTTTAAAACTTCGTAGCGGTTATACGTAGGGATAACTACGGAGATTTTCACCAGACTTTTATCTCGTTGTAGATGCTGTCGCGCTCTACTGGGATGAATCCGCTATTTTTGATAAGTTGTACAAAATCTTCCAGCACTACGCCATTAGCACTCTTAGCTCCAGCGGCTGAATTGATAGACTCTTTTTCTATCGTTCCATCCATATCATTTGCTCCAAATTCTTGAGCAACAAGGGCTAAATTGACTGTCGAAGTCACCCAGTAAGCTTTGAGATTTGGCACATTATCGAGCACCAAACGGCTAATCGCCATCGTACGTAAAATCTCATTTGCCGTGATATCTTTTTTGATATTTAAAAAGTTATTTTCAGTCTGATACACAAGCGGAATAAAGCAGTTAAAACCGCCCGTCTCATCTTGCAAATCACGAATGCGCATCATATGATCGATGCGGTGTTCACGGCTTTCTATATGTCCAAAAAGCATTGTGACATTACTTTTTTTGCCTCTCTCGTGCCATTTTCTATGGATCTCAAGCCATTGCTGCGAGGTCACTTTGCCTTTACAGATAAAATCTCTTACCTTTTCATCAAAGATTTCAGCGCCGCCTCCAGGCATAGAATCGACTCCGTTTTCAACCATCAGATCCAAAATTTCATCATAGCTTTTGCCGTATTCCTCAGCCAAAAAGTTTACCTCAGCCGCGGTTAGAGCCTTTACATGTAAGTGCGGATACTCTGTTTTTATTCTTTTAAATATCTCCAAGTACCATTCTAAACCCGTATTTGGATTGTGAGCAGAAACGATATGCACCTCTGTAATGCCGCGAGAATCAATATCTTTGACGATATTCATGATCTCATCGTGGCTCATTGTGTATTGGTTTGGATTTTTTCTGCTTGCGCTGTAAGCACAAAATTTACACACATCTTTACACACATTTGTCGGGTTGATATGACGGTTGATATTAAAATAGGTCTTCTTCCCGTGGAGTTCTTTTCTTTTATTATCTGCCAACTCGGCTAGATCAAAAAACTCCATGTCATACATCTTTAACGCTTCATCAAAAGAGATTCTGCTCATACTTTGCCTTTTATAAAAATTGCTTAAAATTTAGTTTATTTTACGGATTCGAATTATATCGAATATACTATAATGTTAAAAATTTAACAAAAGATTTTAAGATGGATATCATACTTCAGATTGAAGATACTATAGAAAGTAACGGCTCCGATTTTGAGCTTTCAAAAGTTTTTAAACAATATATTAAAGAATACAAAGACTCTCTCCCTGCCCTTTTTGAGAAAAATCAAGGAAAAGATTTTCTGGTAAAACACACAAAAGAACTCGACAAAATCATCATTCTTATGTACAAAACAGTTCTTCGCCGTATCTTTGGTATTTATGTGCCGATGAGCGGTTCTGTACCTATTACTATTGTCGCACTTGGAAGCTATGGACGCGAACAACTCTGTGTTCATAGTGATATCGATCTTATGATAGTTTATGCAAAGTGTGATGGGTATAACACCGATTTTATCATAGAAAAATTTCTCTATCTTGCGTGGGATGCGGGCTTAAAACTCGGTCATCGTGTGCATGAACTCAGAGATATCAAAAAAGCAGCTAGTGAAGATGTTACCATAAAAACAGCTCTAATGGAATCGCGCTATATTACAGGTTCCACTTTTACTTGGCAAGGAGTTCAAAAAGAGCTGGGTAAAGCAAGACTTACAGATCGAAAAGAGTTTTTACTAGCAAAAATTGATGAAGCGACGGTAAGACGTAAAAAATACCCAACTTCTATGCAACCAAATATCAAAGAGAGTATTGGTGGACTTCGCGATTCTCAACTTCTTTATTGGGTAGCCAAAAGCATCTATGATGTACAAAGCCTTAAAGATCTTTGCGGCACGATCTTTACCGATGAAGAGTACAACGAATACCGTGTCTCACTTGAACTTCTCTTTCGTGTGCGAAGCGCTTTGCACCTTATAAATAACAAACAAGAAGATAGACTTACCCTCGGTCAAATGCCTCAAATCAGTCAAATGCTTGGGTTTAAAAACGAAAGAATCATGGCCACAAAAATCTTTCAAGCACTTTGGAGAATCAATAACTTTTCTCAGATATTTGTTAAAAAGATGGTTCGAACCTATCTTGTAGACCTGCATAATTTTTCAAAAATCAAAAAGGCAAGAATTGAACATGGTATTTATGTTATGGACACAAGACTCTATGCTTCCTATCACCTCAAACCGCAATCTATTGAGAAGCTACTAGATGTACTGCTTGCCTTGCCAGATATTCACTATAGATATGATTCTGGATTTTTAAATCTCTTTACCTCTTCCATCATTAAACATCCATTTCATACAAAAGTCTACAATCAGCTTCGAGAGCTTTTTAAACGTGCTAACAGTTACTGCTTTTTGAAACTCTTTTATGATGCTGGAATCTTGCATCAACTTCTTATCAGCTTTAGAAAAGTGATGTTCTTACCACAGTTTGATGGCTATCACCATTATCCTGTCGATATCCATTCCATTAAATGTGTGCAAGCTTTGGAAAGAATTAAAGAGCCTTTTCTCTTGTCTATCTATGATGCTTTTAGTATAGAAGAAAAATTACTTTTGAAAGTAGCTGTTTTACTTCACGACACAGGAAAAGGCAGACGTCAAGACCACAGCGAAATCGGTTCAAAGATCATCATACAGTTTGCAAAACAGCTCAAATTTAAAGAAGAGATGACTGAGCGGGCCTCACTTCTCATCAAATGCCATATTTTGATGAGCGGTGTTGCATTTCGAGAAAATATCTATAATGAAAAAACACTCTATAAATTTTTATCAAGTATTAAAGATGAAAAGAACTTAAAACTTCTCTACGTCTTGACATACGCCGATATCAACGGAGTTGGCAAAGGTGTTTATACCTCTTTTAGCGCGAAACTTTTAAAAGAGCTTTATATCGGCGCGCTTGAAGTCGTCAAGCAAACGGATAGAATCACTGATGCCACAAAACGTCTACAGATTGAAAAAAAGATTAAAAATTCTGAACTTTATAGCACCTTATCAACCATTGAGCAGAAAAAAGTATTACTAGTCGAATCCAATCTTTTTTATTTCAAATACACTCCTGAAGAGATTATAAAGATAGCAAAACAAGCAAAAGAAACTAAAGTCTACAGCTACAGCGTTACAAATACGACGAGGCTCAGCATAGAGATCTATAGAAGAGTTCCGCTAAATATCTCTTATCTTCTTGCAAATCTTAGCTACCTTGATGTTGGTTCTATGGATATTTTCACCCTTTTTGATGGAATAAAGTATTTCAAAATAGAGTTTTCCCAAAATATTGAAGATGATACGATAGAACAAATTGAGCAGATTATAGAAGACTCTTTTGATATGAGTAAAAATATCCTTATCAATAAACCGACTATAAAAAGAGATGAGATAAGTATTGACTGCGAACACTCTCAAGCTTATGCGCAACTCACTATCAATACAAAAAACCAGCGCGGCTTACTCGCATATATCACGGATATTTTTGAAAAAAACAATATAGAAATTTTAACAGCGAAAGTAGACTCAACCAAGACAAGAGCCAGAGACAACTTTTTAATAGAAAAACAAAACAATCTATGCGATAATGTCGAAAATATTTTTAAATCATTGAGTGAAGGATAACTATAAATGTGCGGAATTGTTGGATATATAGGCTCAAAAAAAACAAAAGAAATCTTGCTTGAAGGTCTTGCAGAACTAGAATATCGCGGATATGATTCTGCTGGAATAGCTGTTTTACAACATCATGATTTTTCAGTCTACAAAGCTGTGGGCAAACTTGTCAATCTCCAAGAAAAAGCGCACGATTTTGAACCCACAGGTTTTGCTGTAGGTATTGGTCATACAAGATGGGCTACACATGGAAAACCGACAGAACTTAATGCTCATCCACATCTAGGTGAGAGCTCATACGTCGTTCATAATGGAATCATAGAAAATTATGCCGAGCTTAAACGTGAGCTTCAAAGTGAAGGTGTCCACTTTCTCAGTCAAACTGATACAGAAGTGATCGTTTGGCTTTTTGAAAAAGAGCTTAGAGGTGCTGCTTCTGCCTTTGAAGCTTTTTCAAAAACTATTTCTCAACTCCAAGGTGCGTTTGCAATTTTACTTGTTACAAAAAGCGAAGAGGACACGATCTTTTTTGCAAAACAAGGTTCACCTATGATACTTGGACGTGATGAAGAAAATGAAAAATATTTTGCTTCTTCAGATACTCCGCTCATTGGAAAATGTAGCGAAGTCGTTTATCTTGAAGATGGTGATTTTGGTTTTGTCAAACCTACTGAAATAATGCTTTTAGATAAAAATGGCAACAAAAGAGTTCCCCATTTTTCTAAACTTTCTACAAATAAACTCTCAGCTCAAAAAAATGGCTTTAGATTTTTTATGGAAAAAGAGATCTACGAGCAATCAGACGTTATAACGGATACTCTTTTAGGGAGACTTTCAGATTCAGAGATCATTTTTGAAGAGCTTGATAAAGCACTTTTTGATGGG